>CALMST010000075.1 GCA_937872315.1 uncultured Ignavibacteria bacterium
AAGTATTAAGTATTAAGTATTAAGTATTAAGTATTAAGTATTAAGTATTAGCTATGGATTATGAAGCCGGAGAATAATTTTTCCGGCTTTTTTTTATCAGATTAATAAAGATCATAAACAAAAAAAGTCTCAGAGATTAATCTTTGAGACTTTTTTGCGGAAGGGGAGAGATTCGAACTCTCGGTACAGTTTGACCCGTACGACGGTTTAGCAAACCGTTGGTTTCAGCCACTCACCCACCCTTCCGTGCATTCAGCTGAAAAAAATTTAACTAATATATTGCTTTAGAATATTGATTTCAAGATAAGAATATATAAAACATTATTTTATAGAAATAATATCATTGTAGATCACAAATATCATAAACGCAAGTAATAAAGCAAATCCAACATTCTGTAAAATTATCTGAACTTTATAAGGAACAGGTTTTCTTACAATTCCCTCATAAATCAGAAGCATCAGATGCCCGCCGTCAAGAGCAGGGAAGGGGAGTATGTTAATAACAGCAAGCGAAATTGAAAGCAGAGCAAGGAATCCCAGGAATGTATAAATTCCGCCTTCAGCTGATTGAGCGGATGCCTGCGCTATTTTAACTGGTCCTCCGATGGCTTTTTTAAATTCAACATCACCTTTGATGATTTTACCTATGGATTTGAAAAATAATTCTATGCCGTAATGATACATATCATACCCTGCTTTAGGTATTGCTGAGATTACGTTATACTTTATTTCCTTAGTCGGTCCTGTATATTTTGCGGCTATCATTACACCGATCGTAGAATCAGCTGAAGGTTTAATTTCACAGCTCATGGATTCCGAATCTCTATTCCATTTAATGACGAACTGTCTGTCTGCATTCTCTCTTATAAGGTCTGTAACCTGCTGAGAGCTGATCAGATCAATCCCGTTTATACCTGTTAGAAGATCTCCTTTCTGCAAACCGCATGATTCTGCAGGACTTCCCGGTACTACCTCACCGATCTCTGCAGTCATTCCTTCAGGATAAATTCCAAAATTTCTTTCAGTCAGATCTCCGACCTTATCTTTAGGTATGCTTACTATCTGATCCGAACCGTTTCTGTTGACAAGTATGTTAAGAGGTTCTCCTAAATTTTCAAAATAAAGCTGAGCCTGTATCTGGTCCCATGATGTTACTTCTGTATTATTTATGCTTAGAATTTTATCCCCGATCTTAAGATCTGAATTACTTGAAGGGGATTGCTGGGCAATATAACCTATGGTAGTTGTATCTGTTATAGTTTTTCCCTTTGCCAGTGTAAGGAAATAGAAAATAAGGAAGGCAAGAAGAAAATTCATGATGACACCGGCTGTAATAACGATCATCCTCTTCCATACGGGTTTAGCCCTGTATTCATAAGGCATCGGGTCTTTCGAAATAAAATCCTTATCCATGCTTTCATCTACCATTCCGGATACTTTTACGTATCCTCCGATCGGAAAGGCGCATATTCTGTAATCTGTATTATCTCCCAGATCGATCTCTTCATCCATTTTTCCGAAAGTAAAACCGTTTATTTTGTTCCAGCCGAAAAGTCTGTAGCCAATTCCAAGAGCAAATACTTCAGCTCTCATACCGGTAAACCGTGCAGCCAGAAAATGTCCTAATTCATGAATGAATACAAGAATTCCTATTACAATTAAAAAATAAAAAATCGTGTTTATTGTTTCCATTAGTTGTTAAATATTCGTGATAAAAAGTAATTTAATCTTTATATATAGAAATTTGAAGTTAAAAAATCTGTTACTTCCAAAATTTTAGTTTTAAGTTATATATTCCCTGTTAATGCTGTTACGGATCAGTAAATCCGTTTGAATGATATTCCCGATAGATAATTCTTCAGATCCATTAAAGTCATCGAGCTGTTTAAGGATCAGATACGGAATATCCGTAAATTTGATTCTGTTTTTTAAAAAAAGATCAACGGCGATTTCATTTGAAGAATTTAAAATAACAGGATAGATACCGCCTTTATTCAGGACATCATAAGCAATTTGAAGACACTTGAATTTTTGTAAGTCAGGTTCTTCAAAATTAAGCTGACCGAATTTACTGAAATCCATTTTCGGATAATCCGATCTGACTCTTTCAGGAAAGGTGAGGGAATACTGAATGGGGATCTTCATATCAGGGATACCCAGTTGAGCTTTAACAGACCCGTCATTAAACTCTACCATAGAATGTATTATTGATTCGGGATGGATCAGGACTTTTATATTGTTTACGTCAATATCAAACAGCCATTTTGCCTCGATCACTTCAAGACCTTTATTCATCATAGTAGCTGAATCAATGGTGATTTTCTTACCCATTTTCCAGTTAGGATGATTTAAAGCTTCATTTATGGAAACATTTTCCAGTTCATCAACAGAATATTTTCTGAAAGGTCCGCCTGATGCTGTTAATATTATGTTACTTACAGTATTCAGATTCTCACCCTGAATGCATTGAAGAATAGCTGAATGTTCACTGTCAATCGGAAATAATAGTGTATTATGTTTCTTTAAGAGTTCAGTTACAAAACCTCCGGCAGCAACAAGAGTTTCTTTATTGGCAAGTGCAATATCTTTTCCAGTTTTGATTGCATCAATAGTCGGTTCAAGTCCTGAAATACCAACCAGTGCATTGATCATGAAATTATAGTCATCTCTTCCGGCAATTTCCATCAGACCTTCTCTTCCGGATAAAATTTCGAGGTTGCTGAAATTGAAACTATTTCTGAAAATATCAGCAGCATCTTCGTTTACAATAACTACACCTGAAGGATGGTATTTGGCAATTTGTTCGGCAAGTTTTTCAATACTGCTGTAGGTGGTAAGATATTTTAATTCAATACTTTCGTTATTCTTTATAAGATTATCAATTACATATAAAGAATTGCATCCAATAGAACCTGTTGACCCGAAAATTGAAATTATTTTTACCTTACTCAAATAAGAAAGAATTGAAAATTAAAAAGAAAAAACCCAGGGTTAAATATGTCCCTGAGTTTTAAAATAAAATATAATTTAGCTGAATTTTAGTTCAGATATTTGTTAATTGAAGCAAGGAAAGTTTCTTTGCTTCTACCGCCTATGATTGTTTCAACAATCTTCCCGTTCTTATCAATTAAAAAAGTGGTAGGCACAGCTTCTACGCTGGCTCCGTCGGCTTCGCTAAGAGCATCCACAATTTCCTGATTTCCGTCAAGAATAACGTAAGAAACCGGATTAGTAGCCAAGAAATCCTCTACTTTTTTTGATCCGTTTTGCTGAAAAACATTTACACCTATCATCTCAAAATCTTTACCTTTCAGCTCTTCAGAGATAGCGGAAAGATCCGGCATTTCTTTTATGCACGGTTTGCACCAGGTAGCCCATAAGTTAACCAGAACAACTTTTCCTTTCATATCCTTGAGTGAGACTTCTTTACCGTCTTTCATCCATGTAAAATTTGGAGCAACTTTCTTACCGCTGCTTTTATCTACTTTTTCGATCTTATACAATTCAATATCATTACTTCCGGCAGTGACCTGTTTGGTTTCAGTGGTTTTCTGGTCAGATATTGCTTCCTTTTTTTCATTTAATTTCTCAGAAGATTTCTGATCAACTGTATCTTTGTTACAGGAAGACAAAAAAATAAGTCCTAAAATTAAAACCGATAGAATTTTTAAATTTTTCATTAATTTTTATTTTATTTATAATTAGTAAGTACAACTGAAATCTCTTTTGGTTCCATATCTGCTACTGAAGAACAGATAACATTATCTTTATACCATACTACTGCTGTTTTATGTGGTTCTTTGCTGCATGGAAACCAGTTCTTTCCGCTTTTGACATTTTCCTTAAAATTATCCTGTAGGATAATTTTATCAAGGTTGTTTAAAACTTCCTGTTTATCTGCCTGCAAAGTATATATGATTATATTTCCTTTTTTATGGACAAAATGCGCAATCATCTCACCGTTTAATTCTTCACAATCTCCACCGATCAGAACGGCATCTTTGACATCAGGGATGAATACTTTGAAATCCAGATATTTATTCATAGTATCGGTTAATTGTTTTGGATCTCCGGATTTAAAATGAAGTTCGGTTTTACCATCAACGACTTTATCATAAACTTTTCTTGATACCGCCACAAGGTCATTCTCCTGGAAATCAGGATTTTTCTGTAAATAACTGTTTAAAAATAGTGAAAACAGTATCAATGCCACAAAAGCAAAGGATGCATATAATAAATTTCTTTTAAGATGAGATTTACTCAAATCATTTGCCTGCATCATTGAATGCGGGATTTCAGGCTTTTGAATGGTTGATTTTTTTATATACTTGTCAATTTGCTCACCGATATTCTTATAGAGGTAAACTGGAGTTTCTATTTGCGGGATACTGCTCTTTAATTTTTCTTTGATATATTTTTCCGAAATATAACGATTATAAAAATCGTTATTTGAATTTATTAATTCTTCGGCTTTCATTTTTTCCTGAGGGTCTTTTATTTCATCATCAATAAACGAGGTAATAAATTCATATTTAGATTCAGAATCATTACCTGTCTCATTATTGTCAGAAGTTTTTTTATCCTCACTGTTAGGATTTGTATCAGACATTGTAATTAGTTTGTAAAGAGATTTATATTATATTGTTTGATTTATGAATTATGTGATCAGGTTATTTTCTACATCATAGCCTTTATCCTTTGCATAATCATACAATTTTTGCTGCAACATTTTTCGTCCTCTGTGTAATCTGCTTCTTACGGTGCCGATCGGACACTGCACAAAATCTGCAATTTCTTCATAGCTTAATCCTTCGAGATCACAAAGAATAACTACAGTTTTGAAATCATCCTGAAGTGAATTAAGGGCATTTGTCATATCATCATCCAGCAGGTTTGCAAAGACTTTCTCCTGCAGATTTGAACTGTCAATTTTTTCTGACCTGATGCTGTCGTAAAAATTTTCCACATCATCATAGTCAACTTTGCCCGGCTCCTTCTGATTTTTTCTGTACTTATTAATGAACAAATTTTTCATTATGCGGAACAGCCATGCTTTACAATTAGTTCCTTTTTCAAATTTATCAAAAAATCTGAAGGCTCTCAGAAATGTTTCCTGAAGAAGATCGTCAGCATCAAGCTGATTTCCGGTGATCTTGTATGCATAATTATGTAACAGTTTCATGTGAGGCATTGCCTCTGCATCGAAATCCTCTTTTCTCTTTTTTAATTCCGCTTCAGGAAGTTGTTCGGGTTTGCTGCTGCTTTCATCATCATATTCATTCTCTTCTTCATTATCTTCATTTTGATCAGTTTCCTGATTATTATCCTGATCTAATTCTTCATCATTATCAATATTCTCTTCAATTTGATCATTCTCATTTTCATCAAAGTTCTCTGATGATTGATTTTCCTTTTGCGATTCTTTTTTTGTTGTTGAATTCATCATATTTATTGCAATAAACTAATTATTAATAGTATCTTATTCAAGGAAAGAAATAGAAGTATCTTTAATGTGGTCTGAATAAAAAATTAATGTAAAAATCAGAAATTAAAATTTGAATATCACTGTATCACAAACCTGCTTTTGTGCATAAATTCTGTATTCAAACAAATAAAATTTCGATATTAGATAAATGAAAGTAAATTGATATTCGGTTCAATACAATATTGAGGGTAATTAAGCCGGTATGTCTTTATATTCAATCTGAAGAAATGTGTATAAGCTTTTGCGTTTTGGGGCGAGTAACGGGGATCGAACCCGTGACATTCAGAACCACAATCTGACGCTCTACCTACTGAGCTATACCCGCCATTTTTAACATTGCAAATATAAACTATCATTTGATTTATATCAATTCATTTTTCATAAGTATAAATAAAGACTATACCACATCAGACCAAAACGTTTTAATGAATTATATTATGTACAACGGCAGGCCTTCTTTTGTTGATTGATCATAAAAAGCAAAGAAAGATCGTCTGCCGGCTTGTCAAAAAGGTAAAACTGCCGGTAATTCATTCATAATCGGTTATAAAAATTTCAACCCGCAGATATTATGATCAGCGATAGAGGATCGGTTCAAACCGATTTTTTTTTACTTCCCGACAATATTCAGAATTTCTTACTGTAATTTAACACGGCGAAAAAAATTTTAACAGATGAAATTACAGTTCAGATATAATTTTTAAAGTTTTGTAACTTATTTGAAGTTGTTTGTGAATGTATTGAAGAGCTTTAAAAAATAAATCTGCAGAAAACAAATATTGAAACGGGTTATTGTTGCTTTGAAGTATAAAAAAAGATCCCGGATGAAATATCCGGGATCTTGAGCTGGACAGGCAGGACTTGAACCTGCAACCCTTCGGTTAACAGCCGAATGCTCCACCATTGAGCTACTGTCCAAAGAATTACAAATATAAATGTCCTGAAAATTTTAATCAATGTTAATTTGAATATTTTTTCCAAATTGTTAAAAAATATTTATCTTCAGTAATAATTTATTAAAAATAATAGCCGCGGATCGGACATACCTGATAATAAATGCTTTTATATTTTAAAAATTTTCCTCCTTAATTTTAAAAAAATATATGAAACTGAGAAATTAAAATAAATAAACAGCAGTTAAATTTACTTCAGCTGAATATTTAAAAAAATCAGTTTCGCAAAAATACTATTAAATTCCTTGTTACTTCTAAGCTATTTAGGTAATTTTGCTGTTTGTAATTAAAAATATAAAATAAATTTGGATTTAAAGTTAAACGACCTTGAAAATTCCAAGAAAGAACTTATTGCAGAGGTTTCTTATGAGGAATTAGTACCGCACTTCGACAATGCTATAGAGAAATACAGAAAAAAATCCAATATACCGGGTTTCCGAAAAGGTAAAGCTCCCTTAAACATGATCAAAAAACTTTATGGAGAAGGAATTGAATTTTCTTCTCTGGAGGATATTGCCAATGACATATTCGTAAAATATATCATTGAGAATAAACTTGATCTGATGAGCAAGGCATCAATTACGGATATGGATTATAAACCAAAGGAGAAACTGACTTTTAAAGTTGAATTCGAAATTATGCCTGAAATAAAAATTGATACGTTTGAAGGTCTAGAGCTGAAGAAAACTAAATATGTTATAGATGATTCAAGAGTTGAGGATGAGATTCAATATCACAGACTGAGAAATGCCACAAATGAAATAGACGGAGTTGCGCTTGATGATAATTATATAATTACCGTAGATCTTCAGAATCTTGATGAAAACGGGAGCATTATAGTAGGGCAGTCCCAGAAAGATCTCAGGATCTATCTGGGAAATGACAAGATCTTTCCTGAATTCAAAGAAGGGTTCAAAGGAATTAAAGAAGGTGAAGTCAGAATCATTGATTCAAAAAATGCTGAAGGCGGAGAAAAGAAAGTACAGGTAACCTGCACAAAGGTTGAAAAGGTTATATTACCCGAAATGAATGCAGACTTTTTTAAATTGATTACCAATAAAGACAACATAAATACTGAAGAAGATTTCAGAGCGGAAATTAAGAATGAAATACAAAAGATCTATGACGGTATTTCTGACAGGAAACTTGATAACGACACTATCAATGAAATGATAAAAGCTAATGATATTCCTGCTCCGGAGAGATATATTGATGTTATCCTGAACGGGATGATCGATGATTATAAACGACAATTTCCAAAGCAGCAGCTTCCTAAAGATTTCAGCAAAGAAGATTTCAAAAAGGAAAAGAGAGTTGATGCGATCCTTCAGGCAAAATGGTATCTGATCAGGGAAAAAATGATAGAAGATAACAAAATTACGGCAGAGGAAGAGGATTATGTAAAAATAGCCGAAGAAAATACCGGCCGATACAATATACCGGTTGATAAACTCATCGAAGCATATAAAGAAAATGAAGATGTGAAAATGAAAATACTGAATGACAAAGTTCTGGACATGATTCTTAAGAATGCAAAGATCGAAGAAGTAGTGGAAGAAGTCAAAAAGGAAGATTAAGATAATGCAATTTAAAGCCTAAATCATTAATAAAAACAGTTAAATAATAAATTATGAACTATTCAAATATTATAAAGAAAAACGAAGATTTTCTTCATCACGGTTTAAACCAGATCAACAGTCAGCTTGTACCGATGGTGGTAGAGCAGACCTCCAGAGGCGAAAGAGCCTACGATATTTATTCAAGACTTTTAAAGGAAAGAATTATTTTTCTAGGAACAGCCGTTTATGATGAAGTGGCATCACTGATCATTGCACAGTTATTATTCCTGGAATCCGAGGATCCGGATAAAGATATTATGATCTATATAAATTCACCGGGCGGCAGTGTTACAGCAGGATTAGGGATCTATGATACTATGCAGTATATCAGACCTGACATTTCCACTATGTGCGTTGGAATGGCTGCATCAATGGGACAGTTGCTTCTTACAGGCGGCGCAAAAGGTAAGAGAATTGCGCTCCCTCATTCCAAAATATTAATGCATCAGCCATGGGCAAGCGGTCTTGGCGGACAGACTACAGATATTCTTATTCATGCCAGAGATATGGAAAAAACAAGAGAAACGCTGTTTAAGATTACAGCAGAGCATTCAGGTCAGCCTGTTGAGAAAGTTATGATAGATGCTGAGAGGGATAATATCATGAATCCTGAAGAAGCAAAAAAATACGGATTGATAGATGAAATTTTACTTCACAGAGAAAAGAAAGATAAGAAATAAATTATAGGTCTGACTGTCCTGATATTTTCAAAATAAGAATTCGAAATAATTAAAAAATAATCAATTTAGATGGATTTTAAATTAACTAACCGGATATTTGCATTTGTTGTATTCATGTTTACAACGATCATTTACGTGATGACAGTGCAACCGACTTTTTCTTTATGGGATTGCGGAGAATTTATTGCATGCGCATATACATTATCAGTTCCTCACCCCCCCGGAGCGCCTTTCTTTACCCTGATGGGTAAGATCTTTACAATGCTTCCAACAGCAACAGATATAGGACTGAGGGTTAATTACCTTTCGGTTATTTCCAGTTCACTTTGTGTGCTGTTATTGTATCTGATAATTACAAAGGTCATAAGAAACTGGAGAGGGATTCCCAAAACAACCTTTGATGTGCTTTTGATCTGCGGTTCGGCTGCAATTGGCGCTTTATCTTATGCATTCAGTGAGTCATTCTGGTTCAATGCGCTTGAAGGTGAAGTTTATGGAATGGGTACATTTCTCATAGGTCTTTGCATGTGGGTCTTAATGGTCTGGTGGGAAAGAGCTGATGAACCGGGAAGTGATAAATATCTTCTCCTTGTTGCTTATGTAGTTGGTTTGTCCATCGGAATTCATCTGATCGTCGCTCAGTGTATTTTTCTGGCAGGATTATTCTTTTATTTTAAAAGATATGAATATACCCCTAAAACGCTTGTCATAGCATTGGCATTATCAGCAGTCGCTTTCTTTATAGTATATCCCGGTATAGTTAAGAAATTTCCAGCTTTAATGTCCGGTGGAATTATAGTAGGCGTCCTGTTCATAGGTGTTCTTATATTTGGTATTTATTATGCAAAGCAAAAAATGAGTCCGATTCTGAGTTTGCTTACTCTTTCTCTATTTTTAATTATTTTAGGTTACTCAACTTATATATCGATTCTCGAAAGAGCAAATGTTTCGAATCTCCCTATAAATGAAAATACTCCTGCAGATCTTGAATCTTTATTGTCTTATCTTAACAGAGAGCAGTATGGTCAGCAGCCGCTTGTAATGCCGAGAAGATATTCTCAGGAACCACAGCATCAGGGTATTTACCAGAATTATTCCAGTGACATGGATTTCTTATGGAAATATCAGATCAATCACATGTTCAACCGTTACTGGTTCTGGAATTATATCGGAAGAGCAGGGCATAATCAAAACGATGGAGTTGATTTTCAAAAGTTTTTCGGCATACCGTTTCTCATAGGTATGTTCGGGTTGTTCTTCCAGTTCCGGCGGGACTGGAAACTTGGTTTCATATTTCTGATGATGTTTCTGATGATGGGAATTGTTACTGCTCTTTATCAGAATCAGCAGGAGCCGCAACCCCGGGAAAGGGATTATTTTTACGTCGGTGCTTTTATGGCTTTTTCAGTATGGATTGGAATTGGTGTGGCAGGTCTGATTGAGATCATAACTGAAAAGATGAAGAATAAGTCTTCTCTTGTTGCTGTTTGTTCCGTAGTACTTATAGTTTCTTTCGCTGCTGTGCCAGCAAATATGCTAAGAGTAAATTATTATTATCAGAACAGAGCAGGAAATTATCTGCCTTATGATTATGCATATAATATTCTGCAAAGCTGTGAAAAAGACGGAATATTAATTACTAACGGAGATAATGATACTTTCCCGTTATGGTGTCTGCAGGCTGTGTATGGTATCAGAACGGATGTGAGAGTGGTGAATCTTTCTCTTGCCCAGACTGACTGGTATAATCTTCAGCTGAAGAATGAAAGACCATATGGATCTTTAACGGTTCCGATGTCTTTTTCAGATGCTCAGTTAAAAAAACTCTCACCGGTACAATGGGATGAAAAGAAACCGGTTACTTATGATGTTCCATTATCAGCGTATCCTGATTCTATGAGAAATCAGCCTGATCTTCCCACTAAAATCGTAACAAATATTGCTCCGACCATCCGCCAGCAATCGGGATCTCAGGTTATCACTGCATTAAAAGCAAACGATCTTCTCCTAATAGATATTATTAAAGCGAATAAATGGGTCAGACCAATATATTTCTCAATCACCGTTACTGAAGAGAATTACGTCGGTCTTGCTGATTATCTTGTAATGGAAGGAATGGCTCAGAGAGTTGTACCTTTCAAGACCACGAGCGCAACCAGCAGTTTCGATGTTAATGAAGACGTGATGAAAGAGTGTATTTTTAATACTCCTTCTGAACCTTCGAAGACACCAAAATATGGTTTCAGATTTACAGGATTGAACAGTCCTGACCTTTTCTATAATGAAGATCAGGTGCGAATGACACAGACATACAGGACATTATTCTTCAGACTTGCTTATTACTATTCACTTGACTCTGCAAAACATAATGAGGCTGAAGCAGTTCTGAACCGGCTTCAGGAAGTTATACCTTCCACTACGGTTCCGATGGATTACAGGATCGAATATGATATAGCCATGCTCTATGACAGACTGGGTAATAAACAGAAATTCAATGAGATGATCAATAGTGTAGAAGTAAAGGCTTTAGAGGATCTTGAAAATAATCCAAATAATTTCCAGTCTTACTATAATCCATACAGGGTTTTACTGGACGCATATGAAGCAAAAGGTGAATATCAGAAAGCGCTTGACCTGTTAAACAGACTTGCTGCCGCCGGTGTAAATGATGTCAGCATCAGACAAAAAATGGAATCAATCAAGCAGAAGATGAATGCGCAGCCTAAATAGGTATTTAGTATTTAGTATTAAGTATTAAGTATTAGGTATTAAGTATTAGGTATTTGACAGCAAAACAATTTGAAAAGAATTTTTAGAAAATGTCCAAAAAGAGCATTAAACAAAACATACCGGCGGAAAAGCAGGGAAATAATAAGCCCTTAATATTAGCCGGTCTTGTTTTGCTATGTATTGTGTTTATCATAATATGTACAAATAACAAGTTCATACAGGATGATGCTTTTATCAGTTTCAGGTATGTCCAGAATTTTGTTGATGGCAACGGACTTGTTTTCAATATAGGTGAAAGAGTCGAAGGTTATACAAATTTACTCTGGGTACTGATACTTAGTGTTTTCGTAAAGATGGATTTTGATATTGGAAATACCGCCCAGATGATGAGTCTTGCATTCGGGGTACTTGTATTGGTTATGACATATTTGTTATCCGGTCTTGTTACGGTTAAAGGAGATATTGATCAGAAGAGCTTTAAAAAAAATAAATCCGGCGCGGAAGATGCTTCCACTGAATTTTTTGATCTGATACCTCCGGCTCTTCTTGTTTTTACGGGTTCGTTTGTATTCTGGGCAATCAGCGGCATGGAAACGACAATGTTCATTTCGTTTTGTCTGCTCGGAATATATTTCTATATAAAAAATAAAGATTCATCCTCTCCTGATTATAAGTTTTCAATTTTTTTATTACTTGCGACTCTGACAAGGCCTGAAGGTTTATATTTCTTCGGATTAATTCTGATCCACAGATTTGGTTTATTATTTATGGAGAAAAGAGGAGAAGGCATAAAGGAATTTTTTTCCAAAAAGAATTTAATTTCATATCTTGTTTACGTCATTCCGGTAATATTTTATTTTATAATAAGATATTCTTATTACGGTTATCTGTTTCCAAATACATATTACGCAAAAACCGGTTTCTCATCGCAGTACTTGAACGCTGGTCTTGAGTATTTTATGAAGTTCTTTTCTTCTTATCTTCTTTATGGCGTGGTACTGATTGCGCCATTATATCTTTTCAGAAAAAAAGAAAATTTTTTTGAGGTTTCTCTTTTCTATCTGCTTATAGTTTCATTTATCCTTTATGTGATCTCTGTGGGCGGTGATGTTTTAAAACAGAACAGATTCTTTCTTCCTGTGCTTCCGCTGATCTATATACTTTTTGCAAAATTCCTTACTGACCTTTATTTTAAATTCAACAGAAATCTCGGAAAAGGAATAGCTTTTGCTTCCGTTCTGATTATCAGCACGGTGGTCTGTTATTTTTATTATACTTCACAGAAGGAAAATCTTCAGAGTGAAATTAACAGTGAGAACGGATTAGTTGAGAAGATGAAGATCACAGGCAACTGGTTTAAAAACAAACAGAAAGAACTCGGACGTCCTCTTGTTTTAGCGGCTACTACTATCGGATCAGTTTCTTATTTTGCGGGTCCCGAAGTTGTCGTGATAGATAATTTAGGTCTTACCGATAAAGAGATCGCTCATAACCCGAAACCCGTACCTGAAATTTCAGCCGAAGTTCTCGGATGGAAAGAAAGAAATTATAATGCTGATTATGTGATGTCGAGAAATCCTGATTATGTTTATTTCTCTACGGGTGTAAAACCCAGCGCATACGGTGAAAGAGCTTTATTTACAACCGAAGAATTTATAAACGGTTATTATCCGTATTATTTTTCGGATAAGAATTCTCAGTTTACTGAAGTGGTATATAAAAGAAAAAATGATGATGATATAAAGAACATTGTCACAGATTATCCGGGAAATCCAAACTATACTCCCGCTTTTGTAAATATGTTCACAGATGCCATGAACACTTCCAGGGATAAATCCCGTACACAGCTTGCCTTAACCCAGTTTCAGCAATCTGCCGAAATGGGTCCCGCTGCATTTGATATGCCTTACCAGTATATTGGCGATATATATTTCCAGCAGGGAAAGAAAGATCTGGCATTTGAAAATTATAAGAAAGCAGTCGAGATTGATGAAGCTAACATAATGGCGCAATATCAGCTTTATCAGCTTTATGGTGAAAATGGTGATACACTTAACGCAAAAAACAGCTATGAAAAAATACTCAAATATGATCCGGAAATAATGAGGTAGTCTTCATCATTTTTTGCTCTTAAAAATATATTGGATCTTCATAATACTTTTTTAAAATCTTCCCGAACATCAGCTTGCAATGAAAATTCTCATAAACGCTTTATCCGGTAACGGTGATGCCCTGATGTTCTCTCCCGCACTTCGCGCACTTAAAGAAAAAATCCCTTCAGCTGAAATTGACATGCTTGTAATGTTCAGATCCGTTAAAGAAATGTATGAAAATAATCCTTTTCTTAACAATATTTTTTATGTTAATTTTTTAAAACAGTCTAAACTTAAATCACTTTCTGAGGTAAGAAAGATTTCAAATAATAAGTATGACTATTCCATAAATGTCTATCCGGCCAACAGGTCTGAATACAATATTCTAAATGCCTTGCTCGGTGCAAAAACTAAGATCGCTCATCATTACTCTCACACTAATTTCGGCAGACTTGAGTTTATGAATGATGTTCTCATTAATGAAGTAAAAGACAGGCACAATGTGCTTCAGAATTTTGATCTTATCAGTACCATCGAAAATATTGGTGAACTGAAAGATGAAGAAGCAGGTAAAATGGAAATTTTTATTTCTGATAATCAAAAACATGATGCGGAGATATTTATAAGAAATATTAATACTGATAATAATTTACTTGTTGGATTTCATCCGGGTTCATCTTTATTGAAAAATCATATTCACAAAAGATGGGACAAGATTAAATATGCGGAAACCGGTAACAGATTAATGAAAGATTATAATGCGAAAATATTATTGTTTGGAAATGAATTCGATCTTAACAATGAGATCAATCTGATGATGAATAATAAGGCTGTCATTGCTTCAACTGATAATTTCATGGATTCCATTGCGCGGATGAAACACTGCGGTTTATTTATTTCTAATGATACAGCTTTTATGCATTCTGCAGCAGCTCTGGATATTCCGGCAGCAGGGATTTTTGCATATACAAATGCAAGAGAACTTTATCCCTGGAAAACGAAAAATGTTGTTGTCCGGAAAGAACTTTCCTGCAGCCCATGTTTTTATAATTCTCCAAAACCCGCGACATGCATATTTCAGGGAGCTGAAGAGTTTAAATGTATAAAGACCATTGAAGTGAATGAAGTGATGGAAGCTGCTGTCAGGCTTATTGGTTAAGTTATATGATAAAATGAAACATAAGAATTATCAGTTGTATCTTTTATCCGCATTCCAGAACAATTTTCTTTTTAAGGTATTAAAATAGGTCGAATGAAGTTTCTTTATTACTTTGATCTTAAAATCTGCTTTCTGAACGAGCACTTCGGTAGGGGAGTTTATCTTATATGATTGTTGACCGTCTGATGTGATCCTTACTTTACTTTCTTTCAGAATTCTTATTTTGATCAATCCGTCATCAGGTACAATTATTGGTCTGACATTAAGTGTATGAGGCGATATAGGTGTGATTATGAATACGCTGCTGTCAGGATTTACTATCGGTCCGTTGCAGGAGAGAGAATATCCTGTCGAACCTGCGGGTGTTGATATTATAATTCCGTCTGAAACAATTCTGACAACTTTTTCATTGTTGTAATACGTCTCAAGCTCAAGCATCCTGATCGAATCATTCTTATCAATTACAATATCATTCATTGAGAATAATGTCTTTCCGTTCTCACTCACCGACCGGATTATAACTTCTTCTGTTACCCTGAAATTACCTTTGATCAGTTTTTTAAAAAAATCCTCTGATTCCTCCGGACTAACTTCAGAGAAAAAACCAAGTCTTCCGAGGTTTATCCCGGCAATTGGAATATTCTTATTGCCGACAATTCTTGCTGTATTTAGAAAAGTACCGTCTCCTCCGAGTGAAATTATATAATCGGAGTGTTTTAGAATTTCATTGTGCGGTTTAAAATGATCTTTCCATTTGCCGGGTTTACCCGATGATAACTTTTCATCAATTAAGAAATTAATATTGTTTTTACTCAGATAAATAATGATCTTCTGAAGTATAACATTAACTACTTCCTTTGAAGTATTTCCGAATATGCCTAATGTTATATCACTATTTATCTTTTCTGATAATTTCATTTTAATAATATTATTCTTTTGATGATGGCTCTGACTCTGATTTTGAGGATTCTTTTTCTTCCGGAGACGTATCAGATCCAGATTCAGTTTCGGGTTCTGTAATTTCCTTCTTCTCATCTTTTGCTTCTGTATCGGATGATTTTTCAATTTTACTTTTCTCTTCAACAAAATTCAGTTTCAGATCTGCCAGCGATTGCTCAAGGAATTTCGACTCCTCATCAGTAAGATTTCCCTTTGTCTTTTCCTTCAGCATGTCAAGCATGTCAATTGTTACCTGAGCTGCTTCCATTTCTCTTTCAATTTTCTGAGTCATTGGATTTGCAAGCTTTCCCATCTGAACCATTGTCTGCATCTGAAACATGTATATTAAAGATAGGAACATGTGTGTGTTTTTGTCTTCTGTCATTTTTTTAGTTAATTTGTTAAATATGTTAATTGGTTAATATTTTTTACCGATAAAAATATTACAAGCTTATTCTTTATCCGGATCAATTTTAAATATCACAAACGGAACACTCAGCAAAAAAAAGAATACTGTCATAACTTCGTGATCACCAAATGTCCATTCAAATAATCCGCAGATCTGAAATGAGATCATAACGAGTATGCTACCGAGTATAAGCATTTTATTTATTCCCGGAGATTCTTCCCTGTAGAATTTTATCTGCTTTATGAATATCAAAATAAACATTATGAAAAAGGAAAGAAATCCGAATATTCCTGTAGTGGCAAGTATCATTATAAAGTTGTTGTGAAGATGAACTCCTTCTCCCTGATTCTCCGGCTTTTTATATGTACTGTATATTTCGAGTATGTGTGAGTCAGCCACTCCTGTCCAGGGGTGATCCTTGAAAATCTCTAATCCGGTTTTGTACATGTTTATTCTTGACTGATTGCTCGGGTGACCGGGATCGGTTATGCTTTTTATTCTGTCAGTCATGCCCGAAGGAAGAAAAATTATCCCGATAAGTATTACTGCAATTGAAGTTATGAGAAATTTTCTGCTCTGCACTATCCCAAGAATGAATATACATATCACTGTTGCAACCATGACATTTCTTGACTGTGTCAGCAGCATCGAAACAAATACGGGAAGCATTATAAGCAGCATATATACTTTCGAAACAAGAAATTTTTCTTTGATAAAAAACATAGGCATCAGAGCAAGAATACTCATCATTTTTATCTCAGCGGTCGTAAGGGGATAATTCAGATAATCTATTCTGATCTCGGAGAAATTCATTTTTAAAAGCAGTTCGTTGAGCTGAATTGAATATTGTATCAACTCATAGATTGAGATCAAAGCAAGTATGCAGATATTAATGAAAAGGATCCTGTAGAGTGTCTTTAGGTCAATTATCTTTATAATTGATACAAAAAATATCAGAAAAAGCAAAACTCGTTTGAGATTATTGAATGCTCCTTCGGGATAGACCGCAAAGAAACGGGATAATGTTTCGAAAAAAACATACAGTAAAATGAAAAGGTTAATCGTATGGATCTCACCGAATAGTTTTTTGTCAATGCTGAGCTTCCGTGAGGAAACAATCTGAATAAGCCAGATCCCTGCCCATGTACCAAATGCAATCGAAGAAACAGCAATGGACAGACTCACAAAGCAAACCTGCACAGCCAGCAAGAATAAAATTATTTTATCGGATCTTAATATTAAATTCTGAAAATTCAACAGATTATTTTTTTGAAGATAAACGTTTTGTCAATGGCTGAATGAATATCAGAATTGCCCTTAGCCAGCCGGGATTCTGCTTTTCCAACATCGGATCGAAATCCCATCTGCTTTTTGAGATTCTTTCCTTCATTACAGACGGATGAGTTCCGGTAAATTTTTTCAGATTACCAAGATCATCATAATTCTGAAATTCCGAAATATTCTTCTCGGCTTTTTCACCTTCATTATACAGCTTTTCAAAGTCTTTTCTTTTTGTGATAAGAGTATCAGGTGGTCTAACCCAGCCGTAATGATAAATTTCCGCTTTAATCAATTTGTATTTTAATTTCGTACCGTCAGGATGTTTGAAATCTAAAGCATCTCCCCATGAAACTATATTATCGCTTTTTCTAACTATTCGCACTTCCTTAATGTACCAATTTCTGTAATTGTCCTGAACATAATCATAGCTTCCGTAAAAATGCTTATATCTAAAACTAAGCCCTTCAATTGATCTGTTGCCCAGACATTTTGACATTTCCTCCTTTACTGTCATATAGTATTTCTCATGGAGCAGCTCATCGCTCTGAATATAAAAACACCAGTCACCGGTACATTCTTTAAGAGCCTTATTAGTTTCGACTGATAAAACCGTTCCGCCTTTAAGACTCATATCCCATTTGCTTTCAATGATCCTGATCTTTGGATTTTCCTGACAGAGTTTTTTTACTTCTTCAAGTGTGCTGTCATCAGAATCACCTACATTCACGATAAATTCATCGCAAAGCGGCAGTATTGAAAGAATAGCCTCTTTAAAAGGATATGCGTAATAAACTCCGTTTCTTATGATTGTAAATCCTGAAACCTTCATTTAATCTGTATTCTCCTGATGTCTGAACTGCATGTTATAAAGTTTCTTATAAACACCGCTAGTCTCGAGCAGCTGGTCATGAGTTCCCGTCTCTGCAATTTTTCCTTTATCTATCACAACTATAGCATCAGCATTCTGTATTGTAGAAAGCCTGTGAGCAATGACAATGGAAGTTCTGCCGTGCATAAGTCTTTCTATAGCTTCCTGTACAAGTATCTCGGATTCAGTATCAAGCGAAGATGTAGCTTCATCAAGGATAAGTATAGGCGGATTCTTCAGCAATGCTCTGGCGATCGAGAGCCGCTGTCTCTCCCCGCCGGAAAGCTTTACTCCTCTGTCTCCGATGATCGTATCATATCCGTTATCAAGATTCTCAATAAACCTATGAGCGTTTGCTGCCTTCGCAGCATCAGTTATCTGTGAATCCGGTATGGTGCTCTCGCCGTAGGCAATGTTATTCCTCACAGTATCATTAAACAGTATCGTCTCCTGAGTGACTATCCCCATTAGTTTTCTTAATGATTCAATTTTAAGATCCTTAATGTTTGTACCGTCAAACAATAATTCACCTTCTGTCAGATCATAAAATCTCGGTATGAGATCAACTAGCGTGGATTTTCCCGCGCCGCTCGGACCGACAATGGCAATGATCTTGCCTTTGTTAATTTTAAGATCAATGTTCTTTAAAATGTAATCGCTTTTCTCATATTTGAACGAAGCATCTTTGAATTCAATACTGCTGTTGAAATCTGTTACGATCAATGCATCAGTTTTATTTGTGATGATAGCCGGAGTGTCAAGAAGTCTGAATACCCGTTCGGCTGCCGCAGTTCCTTCCTTGTAACTGTTGAACATCTGCCCGAATAGTTTAAGAGACGGCATCATCTGAAAAAATATTGCAAGATAAAAAATAAATGCACCTGGTGTCATATCGCTTTCGCCTTTTATAATGTCAGAGCCGAAGAAAAAAAGTATGATGACAATAGTAATAACTCCGATGAACTCTGAAATAGGGGAGCCCAGCGCTCTCTTTCTAGCAAGCTTTACAAGCAAATTAAAATAATCATTATTCTCTTTATCGAATTTATTCTTCTCATAATCTTCCATGCCGAATGCTTTTACAACTCTGATTGCGCCGAGCGTTTCGTCAAGTGTTGATGTAATGTCTGATATCTTTTCCTGCGACTTAGTGCTGCTTCTCTTCAGAGAGTTACCAACCTTGCTTAATATGAATGCAGTGACAGGAGCAAGTAAAAATATAATGAGAGTCAGCTTCCAGTTGAACATGAACAGTACTACCGAATATATGATGATCGAAGGAGGATCTCTGAAAAGACTGTTGATAACTGCTATCAGTGAATCTTTAACTATCTGAACGTCATTGATGATTCTGGATATCAGATTTCCTTTTCTTTCATCAGTATAAAATCCCAGAGGCAGATCGAGATAATGAGTATAAAGGTCAAATCGCAGGTCTTTCAGGATTCCCTGTTCCACAGTCGCCATATAAAATGTCTGAAGATATGTGAAAAGATTTTTCAGAAAGAATGTAACAAGTATTGCCAGACAAAGATATTTCAGAACATCGATCTTGTCATAATCGGCAACGAGTCTTGCAAAATAAACAGTTATAATATCCTTGATGTCAAATATGGAAGTGATCTCTTTACCTGCTGAAACCTTCGGAGCTTCGCTGAAGAGCAGGTCAATAAAGGGGAAAAGCATCATTACCGAAAGCAGACTGAAAACCACCACAAGTAATGTAAACGTATTTGCGGCTATTAATTGTTTAAGATATGGTTTTGAATATGCTAAAATTCTTTTGAATAGTGTCATTTAATTTATTTCAGTTAATATACATTAGGTCTTATGTTACAAATAAATATTTAAGTTAAAAACTATCTGGTCATTCAGGCGTGCTCCGGTTCATACTTTCGGTCATATTCTGCAATTCCCTTATTTTCATATAGTTAAGAAGTTTTGTGATCATATGAAACTTCGATACCATAAGCCCTTCTGTACCGTCCAGAAAATTTCCTTTTATAATGAATTGTTTGAAGAAGGCGATCCTCGGCAGAATGAGGATGTCAAAAAAACCGATCTTTTTCTTATTCAATTTCTCAATGGCTGACAGGTCAGAATATTTATTAATTCTCGTGACATATTCGCTTAAAGAAGTTACGGTATAGTGTAAAAGATCATTTTTAAATTTACCGGTAAATCCGTTTACGGTATAGCTTTCATGAACCTTTCTGTCTGAAACTTCAGCGGAAGATTTTCTGAAAACCCGCATCTGATAATTCGGATACCAGCCTCCGTGCTTTATCCATTTATTCAGAAAGTAACTTTTTCTTGGAATAAAAAATCCATCTTCCTTCAGATCTTTTTGAGAAATTTTCTGCCTGATCTCTTTCTCAAGCTCTTTGGTGCAACGCTCATCTGCATCGATGGACAGAACCCATTCGGTTTTAACTTTTGATAAAACATATTTTCTCTGATCTGCAAATCCTTTCCATTCATTCTGAAGTAATTTTACGGGTTGCTTTTTTATTATCTCAACTGTCTTATCAGTGCTGAATGCATCAACTATAATTACCTCATCACACCAAAGAATGCTTTTGATTGCTTCTTCAATATTATCCTCTTCGTTTTTACAAATGATGACGCCTGTGATAAGATCCAAATTATATATTATTAATTTAATGCCGGTTCTTTTTTAACTAAACCATTGACACAAAAGTAATCAGTGTCATGTTTTACTTTATCATAGTATAGTTTATTAGCTTCCGCTTCTATGGTCTTTTTGTGAAAAATATGATACTGAACGGACAAATTCCTTATGGATCTGATCTCAGCACCGTATAGTCTGAGTCTTCTTTCTACATCAGTATCTTCACCATAGCCCGGTCCGATAAAATTTTCATCAAATCCGTTAATGGCGGTCAGAAGTTTTTTGGGCAGGGAAAAATTCGACCCGAGAATTCCTACATCCGATTTGATCAGCAGCTTTCTCATTACCTTATTTTTAATGATGATCCCTTCCTCTGCATTATAGCTGCCTTCAGGCTTGTGCAGAAGACTTTCCTTTATCAGTTTAAAATTCAGTTTCTGATAACTCTTATTAAGTATTTTCCCGACGGTAAGCGAATCGGATATTTCTTTTCCGAGATAAACTCTTCTTCCGAAGAGGGCGGTATTTTCTTTTCTGTTAATATAATGAGCTTCTACAAATTCACTGTGAGGAATGCAGTCTCCGTCAATGAATATCAGATAATCAGTTTCTGAATTCCTGATACATTGATTAAGGATCTTGTTCTTCCTGAATCCGTCATCTTCCTGCCATACGTGCTTTATATTCATATCTCCCCGGCTGATCCTATCTTCAATAAAATCTCTCATTTCACTTCCCGAACCGTCATCGGAAATTATGATCTCAAAATTCTTAAATGTCTGAATTGAAAGCGCGGCAAGTATAAGTTCAAGGTTTCTGATCTTATTGTAAACTGAAATTATTAGGGAAGCTTTGCTCATTTAATCTTTAACCTGTTATCTAATTTTTCTAATAATGTAAGTTCGAACAATCCTTTTTTAAAATATACAGTATCTGATTTATCAATATACCAGACAAGATAATCATTGTTGTTCATCCATTCTTTGATTTCTTTAATGAACGGATTCGTATAATTTTTCCAGTGAGTTTCTATTGATATGACTGATGGTCTGCTTTTCATATGTTTAAGCACATACCATTCACCGCCTTCTATGTCTATTGAAATAAGATCTATCGAGCCGTCATCTATCTTATCAAATGTTTTTGATTCTACAATTATCTTTTTGGTGTCATCCTCAACATATTTGTCATTAACCATCGCAGGGGAAGACTCAAGCTCATCCACAAAAGTTGATGAACTCGCTTTGTTCAGCACAACTGATCCGTCAGTATCCCACACAGCAACAGGGAATAAAGTAACAGATTCAAATTCCGAAAAGTAAACCCTTATCTTTGCGACGGATTCAGGATCAGCTTCGACAAGAGTTGTTTTAATTCGGTCTTCCGTAAAGCAAAGAATATTGGAAGTCTCAGGCAGGTAAACTCCCACCTCGGCGACATGATGAAATGTCAGTTTTTTGCTGTTACATTTATTGTAAAGCTTATCGTTCAATGTTTTTTTAATTTGTCAAAAATACGCATATTTACTTTTAAGTTGAAGTGAATAGTTTGGAAATAAGTATCAGGTATTAAGTATT
>CALMST010000076.1 GCA_937872315.1 uncultured Ignavibacteria bacterium
GATTGAATGGTTTTAACAATGTGTCAGCTAAATGAAACGCAACCATAAAGGTTGCGGCTACAATCTGAAACATTATCTATTACATAATACTTAATACTTAATACTTAATACTATTTAATCGCCCTGAAATCATGCCCCGCCTTCAGCTGAATCAGGAATTCATAAATAAGTTTGATTACCTGATCGACATCATTTTTATCCACTGCTTCCACTGTCGTGTGCATATATTTCAATGGAAGTGAGATCAGCGCAGATGCAACACCTTCACCGGAAAAGGCAAATGCTACAGTATCCGTACCCGAGTGACTTGATGATGATTCTCTCTGAAACGGAATTTTCTTTTTCTTTGCCACATCAAGGATCATTTTGAAAAGTTCTTTTTGTATTTCCGGACCTACGGTCAATCCGGGTCCTTTACCGCAAGCCACATCACCGAGTTTTTCCTTTTTATATAAAGGAGATTGTGTATCGTGAGTTACATCTGTTATGATCGCAACATTAGGCTTGATCCTTCTCGAGATCATCTCGGCTCCCCTGAGTCCGGTCTCTTCCTGAACGGCATTTACTATATACAATCCGTAATTGAGTTTCTTTTTATTTTCTTTAAGCAGCCTTGCTACTTCAGCAATCATGAATCCGCCCATCCTGTTGTCCAGCGCTCTTCCCACATAATATCTGTCATTCAAAACCATAAGATCATCGCAATAGGTAACCACACATCCGACGAATACACCGAGAGCTTCAACCTCTTTTTTACTGTTGCATCCGCAATCAAGAATAATGTTCTCAAGAGTAGGCTGATCATCTTTCTTTTTATCCCTGACGTGAATAGCCGGCCAGCCGAAAACAGCTTTGACGTGACCTTTGCTTGTGTGAATGTTAACGCGCTTCGAAGGAGCGATCTGATGATCCGAGCCCCCGTTCCTTACTACATAAATGTAACCGTCATTGGTAATATAATTTACATACCAGGAGATCTCGTCTGCATGCGCTTCGATAACGACTTTGTATTCCGCATCTGGATTAATAACTCCAACCATGTTTCCGTAAGTATCGGATATGTATGTGTCAATATAAGGTCTGATATAATCGAGCCAGATCTTCTGTCCGGAAGTTTCATAACCGGTAGGAGAAGCATTGTTCACATACTTTTCCAAAAACTCAAAACTCTCTTTTCTCATTTTCATAAACTTTAAATATTTAGATTTTTAAAATTATTTTTGAATTATCTCTGTTTCACTTTCCCTGCCTACGATAACAATGCCCGCAATGTTAAGGAATAAGCCTGTTTCGACTACACCGTTGATGAGCTTGAGCCTGTCATTCAGTTCGGCCGGATCATCTATTCTTTCAAGATGAAGATCAAATATAAGATTACCGCTGTCTGTATAATAAATTTCATCTGCTTTTTTTCTGATCACAGGATTAAGAT
>CALMST010000077.1 GCA_937872315.1 uncultured Ignavibacteria bacterium
TCCCTGCCGCTTATGTCTCTTGAATATACCACGTCATTGATCAGAGAATCATTACCTGTATTGAATGACATCTTTCTTAATCTGTTGCCTGCTTCGTCATAATAGTATTTTGTAAGTATGATTCCTGACGCCACTGTAAAATATTTAATTTTTTCTTAAGCCAGATATTCAATTATTGCAAAATTATCATTTTTTTAACACTCATTAATCTTCCATCAATTCTTAAACCGTAAAAATATGTTCCGGAAGCCAGTCCTCTGTTGCTGAAGATAATTTCATGCTTACCTGCAGTTTTATTTTCCTTTAATAGAGTTGCTATTTTTTTGCCGGATATATCCGTTAATTCAATTTCAACAAGCCCGGGTTTAATTATTTCAAATCCAATATTAGTTGTAGGGTTAAACGGATTTGGATAATTCTGATGCAGTTTATAATCTAATATAGTCATTTCTTCAGGAAAGGAATTAATATCTGTAATCCATTCACCTCCGGTAGTTGTCTTATATATTCTTCCAACTGCACAAGAATACCAGCCTGTAAGTTCATTTACAAAAGCTATAGAAGATATGAATGCCAGACTGGTAGTGTCAGTCTTCTGTCTGTAAAAGTTATAACCTCCATTTGTTGTTTTATACAACGCATTCAAACCCCCTCCTATAAAACCAGTATTATCATTTAGAAACTCCAAACTAACTGCACCCAGACTTGAATCAGATATAAACCAGTCATCACCCAGGTTCGTAGATTTATATATTTTAGGATTTCCTCCTCCCAGCCATACAGAGTTTCCAAATACTCCAAGTTTACGAAACATTGGAAAACTCCCTCCCACCGGAACATTTGTATCAAACCAATTCTCACCTTTATCAGTTGATTTAAACATCCTGCCTGATCCACAAAATATTCCTGTATTAATATCCTTAAAATAAATATCAAAATTTGTAAACCAGGGAATATAAAATGAGTCGAGTGTTTTTCCACCGTCAAAAGTTCTAAGAATTTTATAATTTCCGCTTCCCAAGAACCACCCTGTATCACGATTTAGAAAATACAATCCGTTATATCCTGAAATTGAACCGTTTACTCCGCTTAGTACATCCCAAGTAATTCCTCCATTTGTTGTTTTCATAATAAAGTCATATCCGGCAACAGCATATACAACTTCAGAATCAATAGGTTGAATAGCCCACATAAGTCCTCCATACTGAATTGAAGGATTTGGAATATTTATCCAGTTAGCTCCACCATCGGTAGTCTTGATCACTACACCTGCATCACCAACCGCCCAGCCGGTCTTTTCATTAAGGAATTCTATGTCATAGAGATTTTCATTAGTGC
>CALMST010000078.1 GCA_937872315.1 uncultured Ignavibacteria bacterium
TTGAGTATTGTGTATTTTCTTACAACAGAACTAAACTCTTAAGCCGATCCGTGATGGTGGACTAAGATTGAACAAAGCCGGAAGCCTATCTCCGGCTTTTTCTATTACTCTTTATTCCGGATTCCGGATCCCGGATCCCGGATTCAATTATTCAGGTCTCTGATAGGACTGTATAAGGAAGATCAATTCCTGACATCAGACAAGCTGCTTCTATTACAACGGTTGTCCCTGATGCATTATCATCAGCGCAGGGATCTGAGGAACCCATCATAATGGCATATACGATTTCATATTGAACCGGACATTCCGATAAGACATCATACCAAATTGAATTTAAGTTTTATTATAAAAACCCCGTCAAAAAGCATTACTTTTTAAAAATTCAAATATCTCTTTTTTATACTCTAATTCCTCTTTTTACTATTTAAGAATATATTTATTGTAAAATTAAAGGTTACTTTTTTAAAAATTTCTCTTTGCCGCAGGTAATGAAAGAAAGTATTTTTGTAATAATTCTGAAAAGTAATTTCGGTTTTTTTAATACTGATTAAGAAAAGAATTTTTAAAATTAAATAAAATATAAAATTCACATGAAAACATTTATTAAGACTTTTTTAAAATTATTATCTGTAGTATTAATTTTTCTCATCTGCGGACAGGCAGTTTATGCTAACAGCAATTCCGCTAATCTACGTGATGATGATCCTCAGGAGACTGATGCAATCCAGGAACGGTTCTTTACCGGCGCGGCAGCAAATGACAATTCCGGAACTTCCGTCTCATCAGCAGGCGATGTGAACGGCGACGGATATGATGATGTGATCATCGGATCTCCCAATAATGATGGCGGCGGTTCAAATGCCGGAAGAGCTTATATCTATTTCGGAGGGATGATCATAAATTCTGTTGCTGATGTAATTCTCACAGGCGCTTCGGCAAATGATAATTTCGGAACTTCAGTCTCATCAGCCGGAGATGTAAACGGGGACGGTTATGATGATGTGATAGTGGGCGCTTATTTAAATGATGCCGGAGGAAACAATTCCGGGAGAGCTTATATTTACTTCGGGGGATCAAATATGAACAATACTGCTGACGTCATCTTAACCGGTGTGGCTGCAGATAACTATTTCGGATTTTCTGTTTCCGGAGCAGGTGATGTGAATGGAGACGGATTTGCTGATGTGGTTATAGGAGCTTATCTAAACAATGCCGGCGGCGCAGGAGCAGGAAGAGCATATTTGTATTACGGCGGATCTGCAATGAATAATGTCGCAGATGTCATAATGACAGGTGCGGCTGCCAATGATAATTTCGGTTATTCGGTTTCGGAAGCGGGCGATGTGAACGGTGACGGGTATGCGGATATTGTTATCGGAGCAATGCTGAGTGATGCTGCGGCTGTAAATGCCGGAAGAGCTTATATTTATTTCGGAGGCGCATCTATGAATAATGTTTCCGATGTGGTCTTCAACGGATCGGCTGCCAATGATTTCTTCGGACTTTCTGTTTCTTCTGCAGGTGACGTAAACGGTGACGGATATTCAGATATTATCTGCGGCGCGCCGTTCAATGATTTCAACGGTAATGAATCCGGAAGAGCTTATGTATATTTCGGAGGTCCCGTGATGAACAATACTTCCGACATAATTTTTACCGGTGCAGCAGCCAATGATAACTTCGGATATTCAGTTGCAGCAGCAGGTGACATGAACGGTGACGGTTTTTCGGATCTGATCGCCGGAGCTTACGGAAGCGATGCGGCGGGCACAAACTCCGGAAGAGTTTATTTATACAACGGCGGATCTGATCCGGATAACATAGCGGATGCGGTATTTACAGGAGATGCCGCAAATGATAATTTCGGCTATTCGGTGAAATCAGCCGGAGATATGAACGGGGACGGATTTTCTGAAATACTTGCAGGAGCATTGAACAACGATGCAGGCGGTTCCGATGCAGGGAGGACCTATTTATTAATGAATTCTTTAACCGGAACGGACATTGCCGACGAGACTTTCACCGGTAGTGCCGGAGAAAGTATGGGTAACTCGGTTTCATCTGCCGGAGATGTAAACGGTGACGGATATGACGATATAATTACAGGTTCTTCTGAATACAATCAGGCACAGGGCAAAGTAAATCTTTATTATGGAGGACCTTCCATGGATAATACGGCAGATGTTGTATTTACTGGCGAGGCTTCGTTTCAGGGCTTCGGATATTCAGTTTCAGGAGCCGGGGATGTGAACGGCGACGGATATGACGATGTGATAATCAGCGCAAAATATTATGATAGTTTAGGTGTTGACAGAGGCAGAGCATATATATATCTGGGAGGACAGTCAATGAACAATGTGGTTGATATTGTTCTTTCAGGAGAAGCTCCCGGAGACAGATTCGGAACTTCTGTTTCCGGTGCCGGGGATGTGAATGGTGACGGTTATGCTGATGTAATAGTCGGAGCTCCCGAAAGCGATATCAGCGCTTCTAATGGCGGCAGAGTATATGTGTATTTCGGCGGAGCAAATATGAATAGCACAGCAGATATATTTCTTAATGAATCGGTTACCAGCGGGTTTTATGGATCATCAGTTTCTTCATCCGGTGATCTTAACGGAGACGGTTTCGGTGACTTTGTTGTAGGAGCTCCTAATTATACAAACGAAGGAGCGGCTTTTGTTTATTTTGGAGGAGAGATTATAAATAATAATCCTGATCTTTCCATTTTCGGGCAAACCGGAAACGTCGAATTTGGATCTTCAGTATCCGGCGCTGGAGACGTAAACGGTGACGGGTTTTCTGATTTAATTATAGGAGATAATCAGTATCCTGCAGCTAACAATGCGGGAAGAGCTTACCTGTATTATGGAGGGATCATTATGAACAGTGTATCAGATGTCAACTTCAGCGCGGAATTAAATCAGGACAATTTTGCTTATTCCGTATCAGATGCAGGTGATGTAAATGCTGATGGATATGATGATATTCTTATAGGTGCTTTCGGAAATAATGCCGGCGCTTCAGATGCCGGAAGAGCATATATTTATTTCGGAAGCGCAGTTGTGAATAGCACACCTGATGTGATAATGACTGGAAATGTGGAATCAGGAAATTTTGGGCTTTCAGTATCCTCTGCCGGAGATATAAACGGTGACGGGTATTCCGATGTTATCTGCGGAGCAATGAATGACAATACAGGCGGAGCCCAGGCAGGTCGCGTATTCCTATATCTTTCATCTTCCCCCGTAATTCAGCCGGGTATAGTTTCAGTGAAAGATATTCCTTTTGATCAGGGCGGAAGCGTGGCTGTAAAATGGATGAGAAGCGGATATGACATTAACGGACAGACATTGATCACCGACTATCTGATTGAGAAAAGTGTACCGCCGGGAATATCCGGATTCTCATGGCAGAGTGTTGCTACTGTTCCTGCAACAAGAAATCTGTCTTATACTTATATTGCAAACACACTTTCAGATTCTATGAACAATAACAACGGAACAACTTTCTTCAGGATCACTGCCCGGACTTCAAGTGTAAATCAACACTGGAGGTCAAATGTAATATCAGGTTACAGTGTGGATAATCTCTCTCCGGCAGCGCCGTCAAATCTTCTTGCTGCCAGGAACGGTTCTTCAAATGATCTGAACTGGGATCAGAATACTGAACCGGATCTGCATCATTATATCATTTTTCGTAACGGAGCCGGAATTGCAACTTCACTAAACAGCGGATACAATGATGCGGCTGCGCAAACGGATTCAGCTTATGATTATCAGACTGCGGCTGTGGATATACATGGGAACATTTCTCCTTTGTCAAATATAGCTTCTGTCACAAATACTTCGGGAACAATAAATCTTTCAATTATCATGGAAGGATTTTACAACGCTTCACTTAATTCGATGAATATATCTGATACTGTTAAAATTTATCTGAGGAGTTCATCTTCTCCTTACCCGGTAATTGACTCTTCGAAGTCAGTAATAAATTCCGGTAACAATACAGGTTCATTTGCAATAACAAATGCACCTTCGGGAAATTATTACATATCAGTAAAACACAGGAACACCATCGAAACATGGAGCTCCGGCGAGGTGAATTATACAGCAGGCAGTTCAGTGAATTACAGTTTCATCACTTCGGTGTCACAGGCTTTCGGGAATAACATGAAGCAGGTGGATTCATCGCCTTTAAGATTCGGAATATACAGCGGAGATGTGAGTCAGGACGGAAGTGTAGATCTTACGGATATTGCAATGGTATATAATAATTCGAGTACATTCGCTGCAGGTTATATTGCAACAGATATTACAGGAGATAACCTTACTGATCTTACTGATCTGGTACTGACTTATAATAATTCGGCTTCATTTGTGGCGAAGGTGACTCCTTGACGCTATTGTTTGCCAATCTTTCCGTCGAGCCAGTAAAGTATATTAAAAGCATCGAGAGCATTTTTTTCAAACGGGTCATTTAAAAGCTGCCTGATCTCATATTGCAGTTCAAGGAACATTTCCTTAAGTTCGCTGCCTGATTTTATCCTGAAAGACTTTCTGAGATATTTTTGAATAATATTTTCATACCTGTAAATTTTATTTTTCTTGCTGATGAAGTGATAAGCTGACTTCAAGGCATACTCCAGTGAATCTATGTATCCAAGTTCATAATATGATATTAATTGAATGATCCTCGAATAGCACTGGTAATCTTCCGAGAGATCCGTATTTCCGATATTAAAGATCCTGCTGTTCCAGTAGATGCATTTTTCAAAATCCTTTTGCAAAAAATTTGAGACACTAAGGAAGTAGTAAAGGATAATTCTCTGATAAAGTACGATCTTATTCTCATACAAAGAAAGTTCTTTTTCTATTTCAGCTTCGATTGCTTTCAGTTTGTGTAAGTCGAATATTTTCATATTTTTTGATAATCTGAGTACGGACAGAGAGTAAAAGATAAAAACCCTGTTAGACTCGGATATAGTATCATTGAATTTATAAGGAATTTCACTTAGCTTGACTGCCGAACTGTCAAACTCTTTATATCTTTTCGTCCTGACCGCACAGTTAAGCAGGTTGTTAATAGCGAAAGTATAATTATCCGGTTTCATTCTTATCTTTTCGATATTGTCTTCCATATGGCTGACAGCTTTTTCTGCATTCCGGTATGCCTCTTCGTAATTCTCATTGGTAAGATGATATTGCAGTTTCAGATTATAAAAAATATATTTTGATATAAATGTCTTTGCATTTTCAATATCCTTTAAAAGAGGATCGTCGAATATTTTTTCAAACATCTCAAGGTTCTCTTTATTCCTTACTTTACCTGAACCCTGGCTTCTTAAAAAGATACCTACATTTTCATTCAAATAATAATAATCGAGAGTATTTTTCAGAAGGCCGATTATGCTGTACTGCTTCTCAAAAATTTCTTTAACCTGATCTGTGTATTCCCCGACAGAAGATGCATACCTCATTATCAGTTTCTCCGTGTTAAGGATCTCGAAGAGATTATTAAAAAGGTCTTTCCCGGCGGAAATTTTTTTGGCTCGCTGAAGAAGTTTCAGGCTCTGATCATAAAGGAGCTTATCTGAGAGTATTTCTGCCTGAGTCATAAGATTCCTGACGGAATATATATCCTTGCTATCCTTGATGAAATTATTGAAAAAGGAAAGCGAATTCAGAATTAAATTGTATAAATAGTTCTTATGGAAGGATAAATTCTTTATAAATTTTCCTGAATAGATTCCTTCTTTGATTCTGTCTTCATCATAAATCTCCCCTTCCTGTGCCTGATCAGCTATTTCATTAAAGAGTTTTTTGTAATTATTATCGGCATCTTCGATCAAGGAAAGATATTTTTTTCTGAAAAATAATTTTTCCTTTCCGGACATTGCCTTAACGAGCATAAATATCTCATCTGAAGCTTTCATTTTTTCGGCTTAAATTTCTATACTTATAATTTCGATCGGATTATGTTTTCCCTTCAGCTGTATCATACCCCGGGATTCAGATTTATAATAATCATCCTTCTCTGTATTCTAAAAATTATCAAACATAAATTTTGAGATCAGCAGGTGTTTATCATAATTATTGCATACACTTTGTATTCTTGCGGTAGTATTAATTGTATCACAGTGATAAGCCAGGTCACGTTTGATTTCACCTTTCTTAACAGTTGTGATTTTTCCCTTGTGAAGTCCGGCTTTGTACTGCGGGAGAATTCTGTATTTATCTAAACAATACCCTGACCTCTTTCTGAACTCTTCTTCACATGCTAAAAAAAACTTTAAACAAGTCCAGTTATTTAAGCCTCTTTTCAAAGACCAGGTAATTACCAGTTCATCTCCCACATACTGGTAAATTTCGGCGTTGTACTTTGGCAGAAGGAGATTTATGTCCATGAAGCTATTCCATATATGACACCCGGTATTATTCCGAATATAATCCATTTTAATATGATAGGCTTATGATCAGGCATTGTAAATATCTGGCTGAATGCCGAAAGCATTAAATGGAATATCAATGCAAGG
>CALMST010000079.1 GCA_937872315.1 uncultured Ignavibacteria bacterium
ATCTCCGCAACGCGCTGAATCACTTAGGCGAGATCACAGGCGAAGTGACGAATGACGATATACTTAACAATGTTTTTCGTAATTTCTGTATCGGAAAGTGAAGTGGGGAAATAAGGGAAACAAAAAATATATTTAAATATAAACTCGGTAATCCAATTTATATACATGATATTCTGATAAACTTTATATTAACAGATAATTTTTCTATTTTGGATACAGAATTTAATTGAAATGCCGGAAGAAAATATGTGAGAAATGAGTTATTGTTTTCCACGGGAAAAAACATTCACAGATTTATCATCTGATCATCAATTTATTCTGACTTAATTAATATCACACAATTAAATTTAAATGAGATTAAAATTAATTTTAAAACAGTCCAGACCAAATCAGTTGATCCCTATTAACTACCAGTATGCAATATCTTCTTTTATATATAATACTATCGAAACATCAGACAGTGAGTATTCAAAATGGCTGCATGAAAAAGGTTATCAAAGCGGAAGTAAAAAGTTCAAGTTATTTACTTTTTCAATGCTGAATATTCCTAAAAGAAATGTGGAGTTTAACAAACTGAGGATCCTTTCTGACACTATGGAATTAACGGTCAGTATGATCAGTCATAAAGCCATAGAACATTTTATCATCGGGATGTTTGAAAACAAGATAATGAGGATCTATGATTTTGAATCCGAAGCTGAATTTCAGATAAAAACAGTTGAGCTTATTCCGGAACCTGAGTTCAATGGAAAATCGACTTTTAAAACGATATCACCTGTTGTGTTATCCAAAAGGACGATTTATCAGGGAAAAGAATCCTCTTATTACATGAGTCCCGAAGATGAGGATTACGGAAGTTATTTCTTGAATAACATTTCAGAAAAATATAAAACTTTCACAGGAGAAGCTAACAGCAATATAAAGCTTAAGGAATTCAAACTGTTAGGAGAATGCAGAAGGAAGCTCATAAGGATCAAAGAGAATAAAAGCGAGGTGACTGATGTACGCGGATATATTTTCAGATTTTCTCTGGAAGGTGACAGGGAACTTATCCGGTTCGGGTATGAATCAGGATTCGGAAAACAGTGCAGCATGGGATTTGGATGTGTGCAGGTAGTTTAAACCAGACTTATATTAAATTCTAAATTTTTTTTAAATAAGTTAAATTTTATAATTGTATTTACGATTAATTATTATATTTTGCATACAAAGGAAGAAATAAAATTTGAAATAAGAAACGATTAAAATATTCGAACACGAAGAACATAGATACAGCATCTCACATGCAACTCACTAACAATTTTTCATTTTATTTCCCCGAAAAGAACATCTAAATTATATTTAATGAACAATAACTGTTTATTTAATAAAGATATTATTTTTAACCCAGGGAAAATTCTGTTCAATCATAACACATATAAAAACATTTCCGAAACATTGCGGGGATGTGATATTGTATATGGATTTTATAATTTTGTAAAGATTAAATAATTAAATGTATTCACAAGAAGAAAAAATATTAATACTCGGAGCTCTGTTTCATGATATTGGGAAGTTTGTGCAAAGATGTGCAAAAGTTTCCGGACATCATACTGAGGTTGGAATAAATTTTTTTGAGAATAAACTTGATATTTTCAAAGATAAAAGTTTTGATTTCAAGCCACTAGTAGTTAAAATACTAGGTGATGATGATTCCTATAAAAAATTTCTTCGAATTATTTTAAATCATCACTCTCCTGTTACAAATGCAGAAAAGATTGTACAATCAGCCGATCATTTATCAGCAAGTGAACGACCTGATTTGCAGAAGGAGGAGAAAGCCGATGGACAAAACATCTGGAGACATAAATTCCTTTCATCAGTATTGGCAAAAGTAATTTTAAAATCCAAAGGTGGTGATAAATTATATTTCAAACAACTTCCTTTAATTAAAGATAATTATGAAGCACTGATTCCAAGTCTTACCGATTATGATGAAAATCAAAAATATAAACTAAGTGATCATGAAAAATTCAGGGACGACCTTAAGCAAATCTTTTCTTTTTATGAAACAGAAGAAGATTTTTCAACAATAATCAATTTACTCCTTACATTATTTGAAAAGTATTTATGGTGTGTTCCGGATTTTACGGGAAGTGATGAAACGGATATATCATTATACAATCACTCAAAGGATGTCAGCGGTTTGAGTTTGGCTATTCATAAATCCAATCCAGGATCTAAAAAGCTCAATCTGATAATAGGAGATATCCCCGGAATTCAGGATTATATTTTTGATTTGCATTCCACAAAAGGAGTTGCAAAAATATTAAGAGGGCGATCGATTTTTGTTCAGGTGCTTTCAAGAAACTTTGCAACAAAGTTTTTGGATAAACTTGGATTGACTGAATGTAATCTGATTATGCTTGCCGGTGGAAAGTTTTATATTGTCGCGCAGGATTCGGAAGATTTTAATGGAATCTTTAATAAAGTACAAGATGATATCGATAAATTTTTATGGGAAAACTTCAATGGGGAGATTTCATTTAATTCAGCTTACACTGATTTTAATTATGAAGATCTGAAATCAAAGAAAATTACATTTGGAAAGATAGTAGAAGATGCCAATAAGGAATTATTAGAAAACAGAAAGAGAATGGTTTCTTCAATATTATTTTTAAATGACAATGTTAATAAAGATTCATTTGTGATAGATAAAAATTTTATCCCACTTGAAGAGAATGATACAAACAATATAAAATGTAAGCTGACAAATAAACCTATTATAGACGGTCAGCAAGTAAAATTAAAGAATATTGGAACAGTCACTAAGCAAGTTTTATCAGAATTTAAAATTGGAGATAAAATTACAGACAATAATGTAATAGTTGAAATAAATACTGATGGATTAACTGTGAATGACATATTTCCATTAGACGATTATAAAGGGTCAAAAGGAGCTCAGAAGATCCTTATCAATCCTGATTTAGAAAGTATTATTGATATAGTTAAGAAAAAGGAATCCGGAAAATTAGATTTTTTGAAAAACTCTAGAATAATTGAAGTTGCTAGTTATGTTCAAAAAAATACAGCTGAGAATAAATCTGATAAAGATGAAGATTTAGATGATATTAACGGCAAAGTAATGACATTTGGAAAACTTGCTAAACAAGGAGATGGTGTAAATTATTTAACTATGATAAAAGGTGATATTGATAATCTTGGTTTGATAATGGCTTTAGGATTGGATAGAGATAAGGAAAAACCGGAAGATGAGAATAATAAGAATACATTATCTGCAATATCTCGGACAACTACAATGAGTAATCATTTGAAATATTTTTTTGGTTTTTATCTTAATGAATTTTTAAAAAACAAATATCCTAATACTTATACTATATTTGCAGGTGGAGATGATTTGATGCTGATAACACCGCAAAGTGAAGCTGTGAATTTAGTTGATGGATTTAATCAAAAGTTTAAATCATTTGTTTGTGAGAATCCGGAAATTCACATAAGTTATTCGATTACTCATTTTAAAGATCATACCCCGGTAAAGTTAGTGAACATAATTGCAGATGAAAATCAGGATTTAGTAAAGAAAGGTGAGAAGATTGAGTTAAAGGAAAATTGCTTTAATAACTCCAAAAACAAATCTGCTTCATTTATTTTCAACACAAAATTAAAAAACTCTGAATTAGATAATCTAAAAAGTTACACATATTTGTTTTCTAAGTGGGTAAATGACAATGAGAAGAATAAGAATGATGGAATCTCAATGGGTGTATTGAGAAATTTAATGAGGCTGATTGAAAATCTGAAATTATATAGAGAAAAAGGAGATACAAGAAAATTGATGTGGCATCCGATGCTGACATATATGATAAACAGGAATTTAAAGGACAAGAATGGTGAATATAAAAATGAAGATGTGGGAAAATTTTTTAAAGAAGTACTCTCTTTAAATAAAGAAGAAAAAAATTTAGAAAAAATAATATATCCTGCAATATGCGGGGCTATTTATAAATTAAGGAAAAAATAATATGTCTAATAATTTTTTAATAAATCAACTAATCGATGAAAACGGGAATATCATATTTTCATTGATTAATAATATGGGTGAAAACAATGTTGAGGATTTAGCTAATTTCTTGTCAAAAGATATAGGAAATAAAAATGATAAGCCAATAAGCAAAAACCAACTAAGGAAATTTTATGATTCATTTCTAAAAATTTATTTTAACAAATCCAAATCAGAAGAGAAAAAAATCCAACTTCTTTTATTAAAGGCACAAGCTGAATATTCATCCAAAGGAACTCCCAAAATAAAAAGGTTTAAAGATATCTTTGAAAATAGGGTAAATATAATTATTTCAAAGAATGATGATGAATTTAAAAATAACTTGAATGCCTTCAAATTGCATTTTGAGGCATTGGTAGGATATTTCCCAGAGAAAAAAATTAAAAAATAAGAAAATGAAAAAGCAAAAATTCAAAGTTACATTAAAAATTCTTACTGGTCTTCACATTGGCCAGGGAAATGATAAGGTTCAAATTGGAGGTGTTGATAGTGCAGTAATTAAAGACCCGATTACTAACTTGCCATACATACCTGGTTCATCTTTGAAAGGGAAAATACGATGCCTTTTGGAAACGGAAGCAGATGATTATAAAGGAAACGATTCAAATGGTGAAAGAAATGCATTGTTGAATAAATGTTTCGGTATCAATAATTCTTTTAAAAAATTGAAGGATGAACAGAATAAGGAAAAAAGGAAAAACAACCAACCTGAGGAAGAATATGAAACTCCAACAAGATTAATTTTCAGAGATTTATTTTTATCTAAACCAGATGAAGAGAACTTTAAATCCGGAAATATTAATACTGAATTCAAAACTGAAATAGTGATTAACAGGAATAAAGGTACTGCAGAAGATGGTGGGTTAAGAACTATTGAAAGAGTACCTCCAAGCATTACTTTTGATGGAGAATTAATTTTAAGATATATAGACAATGAAGAAACTGAAATCAAAAAAGTACTGGATAAGGGTATAGAATTGTTGAACAATGATTATTTAGGAGGTTCAGGTAGCCGAGGATATGGAGCAATCGAAATGAAAATTGAAGAAAAAAAATAAAATGCTAAAATTCAATTTTACAACTTTAACTCCTTTACATATCTCCAATGGAGAACAGTTAGGATTTGGTCTGGATTATATAATTAAAAATGAAGCTGCATTTCACAAGTTGAATTTTATAAAGCTATCAGAAAAATTTGCTTCGGATAAATTATTTGATTTCGCAAGACCATATAATTTAAATGATATTATCAAATTAATAGAAGATAAAAAGAGGGAAATCACTGATGAATTTTCATTTTACAAAGTTTTAATCACAAAATCTTTTTCGGAACATCTTATGAATCCAAAAGCTGAAGGACAAAGTTATGTGAGTGAGTTTATTAATTCAAATGGAAGGTTTTATATACCTGCAAGTTCTGTAAAAGGTGCTTTACTAACTGTGTTGAATAAATCACATCTTGGTATCAGAGAGATGAAGAATCAGAATGGAGAAATTGTACAAGCAGCAAATATTGCTGATAGAGTGGTATTCTGCGATTCTGAATTTATTGATCAAAGTAATTTTAATGTATTTTGTTCTAACAATCGACCTCCTAAAACAAATATTATTTGTTTAAAGAAAAATGTTTCGTTTAGTCTATTAATGAAAAAGACAGGAAATTTGAATATTTCGGATTTTAGAATCAAGTTGAAAGAATATTCTTCACAGCAAATAGAGAAAGCTTTGAAAAATATCCTCCCTTATAAATCTAAAGTAGAGCAACCTAAAGGAGCGGACATTTTTGAACTTGCTTTAACAAATATCAATTCCATAGTTTTAGCAGAAGATGAATATTTAATTAATATTGGATTTGGAGGAGGAAGCTGGTTTAAGATTGAAAAGGGAAAAGTTCCATTGTTTGAGAGTAAAAAAACAGGTAGGGATAACCCTAAAGAACCACCTCACACAAGTGTATCATTTAATCAGCAAAACCCAATGCACATAGGTTGGTGTAAATTAAAAATAGAGGAGCTTTAATGACTCATATAAAAAAACTCATACTTTCCCAAAAATCTGGTCTCCTTACAGAACTCCAATCCGACACTATTTTTGGACATTTCTGCTGGAGAATGAAAGATTTATTTGGCGAAGATAAACTGAATGAATTTTTAGTATCATACACTACTGGAAATCCGGTATTCACTGTTTCGAATTCTTTTTTTGAAAGAGACAATATCATATTCTTGCCAAATCCTTTATTACCAATAAATACAACCGAAGATGAGAAAACAAAAGATGAGAAAATAATAAATTTTCTTAATTATAAAGATTCCAAGAGTCAGAAATTTTTTCCTTTGAATCAATTCAATGCCATAATAAGCGGAGATAAAGCTAAGTTTAAAGAACTTCAGGATATAGAAGAAAAGCAAAAGGCAATAAACAAAGATAAAAATGAGGAATACAAAAATAAGCAACCAAAATATATCGAGGATTTAAGAACAAGTGTAGAAATATCGAGGGAGACATTTTCTAGTAAAGAAGGACAATTATTTTCTTATGCACCATATTATTTAGAAGAAGATTTAATTGATTCAAAGCTAAGTAAATATTCCGAAACAGACACGATTATATTTATTAAAGTTTTAGATGATGATGGTTTCAAGAATTTTGATTGTGAAAATATTTTAAAAGAAGTATTTAATATCGGTTACGGGAAAAAGAAGTCGAGCGGATATGGACAGTTTGATGTGAAAGGTTTTGATAAGTTTGAAGGATTCGATGAACCGCATGATCCCAACGGTTTTATAACATTAAGTAACTATTTACCATCAGCTGATGACGGAATAAAATCTGAAGTTTCTTTTTATGATTTAAATATAAAATACGGAAAGCTTGGGGAAGAACTTGCATTAAGTGAAAATCCATTTAAGAAACCTATTGTGTTTATGACATCAGGCAGCTGTTTCAAAACTGATGTAGAAATGGAATTTTATGGCAGATGCACCTCTCACGGTGAAATTTCAGAATTATTTCCTGATACTATTCAAAACGGTTTTTCATTTAGCCTCAGATGCAAATTGAATAAAGACTGATATCATGATCAAGTTAAGACTATAGATTTATCTTTAAAAAAGATTACTATTTTTTATGTCAAAAAACTTTTCTTATAATTTAATATCCGCAAATTATAATTTTCAGATCCTTGAAATAAACATTAAAGGCAATGGTCTTATCGAACCTGCTGATCTGAAAAAAATAAAATTACCGAGAAATATAGATTTTACAAAAGGTATCATTTTATATGGTAAAGCACCTGTCTGGTTATTTGCATTTCTCAGTCATGAACTTCATATCGCAAAATGGGTAGCTACTTTTGATCCGAGAGCAGGTGCAATTGTAGTACAATCTCACGATATTAATTCTCCACAGAAAGGAGATGTAATTCCGGTAGAAAAAATTAAAAAGTATATTGCTGACATAGAAAATCCGCCCCGAAAAACTTTAAAAGAAAAAAAACTTAAATCAAAGATAATTTGTATAGTCGGACCTGCAAATAGCGGTAAATCTGTTTTTATAAAAGAGCTGAGAAAGGAATTGAATGTAAAGTTTAAAACTAAATTCAGAAATGAATTTTATATTGTGAGAGCATGTCCGGATGGGGAAGGAGACTGGTTTGGAGATATTAATCCTGATGAAGGTAAATTATACAGAAATAAGAAAGTCTTTGATGATGAATTCGTTTTGAGAATTACAGCAGATATAATGAATGTCAGGAAACTAAAAAAATACATATTGATAGATTGCGGTGGAAAGATTGATAAAAAAAACCAGATGATATTCAATGAAAGTACTCATGCAATTATAGTCTCAAGCGATAAACAAAAGACCAAAGAATGGGAAGGAGCAATTAAGGCAAGTGAGCTGGAATTGATTACAATCATAAACTCTGTTAATAAAAATACCTCTAAGAAAACCGGAAAGAATGAATTTGATATTGGAAAGCTTTACAGAGACAGTAAAGAAATCAAAATACCGGAAGAACTAATCAGTAAAATTATTAAGTTTTGAAAATACTATTAAATCTCATCGGCGGACAGCCTGCACCTATTTATATAGCTACCCGATTAATTGATCCGGATCTGAATATTATGATTTACAGTAAAGATTCGGAAAAACAAAATCAAAAATTAATGGAAACTCTTCCTGGATATAATTACGAAGCATTTCTGGTAAATCCTTACGATTATGATGATTGTGTAGGGGTATTGAAGGAAGTTACTAAAAAGTACATAGGATCAGAATTGATTTTAAATCCAACATCCGGAACAAAGATTATGTCATTTGCAGGATTTAAACTATTTTCTGATTTGAAAAAGGATATCCTTTATATTGATTCACAAAATCATAAATCAATTTTCTTTAAAAAAGGTATGACCCCGATAATCGATAAAATAAATCTTTCATTTCCCATAAAAGACTATTTCTCGATATATGGGTATTTGATCGAGACAGGCGATCCCAGATTTCCTGATAATGAAACTTATTACAAAATACGTAAATTTATGCATGAAAATTATTTTCAATTTAAATACTTAATCTCAAAGATAAATATTCAAATATATAACAAAGTAAGTATAATCGATTGTAATGATGATACAGGAAATTTATACTTCACATATAACATCGAGGAAGAAAAAGGTCTGTTTAGAATTAAAAGGGGTAGAAAAGAAACTTCATTAGAAATTAACAAAAAAAACGAATTTGATTATTTATTAGGTTACTGGATGGAAGATTTTGTGTTTTATAAATTCAGTGAACTGAAGTTGTTTGATGAGCTATTGATGAATGTGAAAATTTATACAGTAAGAGATAATCTTCAGCCTGAGTATCAGAATGAATTTGACATCTGCGGAATAAAGGATCAGACTGTATATATATTCGAATGCAAAACTGGGAATTTGGACAAGGGGATAGTTGAAAAACTTCGTTTGATAAAAAACCTTACCGGAACATATTCAAAAATAAATTTAATAACATTGTTTCGTCCCGTTGAGTCAGCGGCTAAAGAAAGGATAAAGGATTTTAAGATTAAGCACATAAATCTGAATGAACTTGAAGAATTCATAAATGAATTTAAGAATCAAAAAGATACAAATCCAAATTTGTAATAATAATCAGAGATGATCAAACTGGATCTGATTAAAATTCCGTTAATGAATACCTTAAAATTATTTTTCATAAAAATAATTCTCAACAAATGAAAAATTTACTTATCTGCGTCTCCGGACTAACCCCTCAAATAATAACTGAAACTTTGTTTTGTCTTTCTATCCGAAAAAAAATTTGTATAGATGAGCTTTTTGTAATTACTACTTCAAGAGGAAGAAATGTAATATTAGGTAAAGATAAACAGATGAATAAAGAAAGAGGGTACCCCCCATTAATAGATGAAATTGACAGAATGTGTAAGAAATATAAAAATATTAAAAATCCGAAATTCAAACCGGAAAATATAAAAGTGGCAAATGAACTTTCAATAGAACTTGCTGACATCAGAACTGATGATGAGAATAAATTATTTCCTAACGCTCTTTGTGAGTTCATAAATGAAAAAACGAAAGATAATTATAATATTTTACATTGCTCAATTTCCGGCGGAAGAAAATCGATGAGCGTTGATATGGCATTTGCACTTAGCTTATTCGGACGGGAGAATGATAAACTCTGGCATGTATTGACTCATGAAGATCAGGAGTTCAAGGGATTCTTTCCGGAGAATAAAAAGCAAGAAAATGATCTCGAACTTGCGGAGATTCCTTATGTGAAACTCAGAAGCATAATTGCTGAAAAGACAAAAAATAAGAATTTCAATAAAATGAAATATATTGATATAGTAAAAGATACTCAAACCGAGTTAAAGAAGAAGTCCGCTGATAAGTTAGTGATCAATATATCGAGAGGTGAAATTTATTACGGAAGTAATGAAATAATAATAATACAACCGAAGCAAATAAAGCTTTACAGATATTTCATAGAAAATAACGGTAATTCGGAAAACAGAATTTCAATACATGCGCTTGTAAATAATTTTAACATAAACAGAAATACAGGTGAAGTAATAAAACAATTTAATGATACAAACATCAGACAACTAATTACGAAATTAAATAATGACAGGATAAAAGCAGCTGTAAAAGATCCTGAATTGTATGATATTTTTAAAATTCAGTCCGGCTCTTATGGTACAGGTGAATATTTTTTAAATGCCAATTCAGATAATGTAATTTTTATTGATTAAAATTCATTTTCCAACATTCTTGACCTCAAAAGATAAATCATAAATATCCTTTAAAATCATTTCCAAAACATTGCGGACATTTTAAGAACTGTACAAAGTATGTAACTTTGTACAGTTCTTTTTTTTATTGATAATATCAAGTCAAGTTTAATTAAAAACAAAAATATTCAGAATCATTTCCGAAACATTGCGGATGTATTTAGTTACTTGCAGAATAAATATTTTTAAACAGTAATAAATTAAATAAAAAAAATAAAAATAATTTATTTCAGAAAGGAGGTGTAAAATGAAAAAGAAAGATCTGGATACAATACTGGACATAATCGATACGATAATTAAGATATTAAGAAGAAGATAAAATAAATAAAGATACGATGAACTCCTCAGTGGCCAAAAGCTGAAACGATAGCCAACGCCCGATAACGATGAACATGTCAGGATTAATAAAATGCAAAAACAAAAACACTTTTTAAAAAAATAAAAACAGAAAGGAGAATAGAAAATGAGTACCAATAATACAAAAAAAGGAAGCAAAAGCGATGTGAAATATGTAAATGATAATATTAATAAAAAGCTTAATGACAGTTCGGTGAAAGATCTTTGGTTTATCGGTGACGTTGTAAAATTATTTAATATGATGACTGATTCGAAGGTAGGTTGGGATTTTAAATGTCTTGCTGTAGGAGCACTTGCTTATTTTATTTGTCCGATTGATGCAATACCTGATTTGATTCCAGTTGCAGGGTTTCTTGATGATGCCGGTGTGATAACAGCCACGATCACTTATTTAAAATCAAAAATGGATGACTATAATTAAATTCCCAATTAAATTTTTTAAATATATAAAATTCTGAAAGGAGGTAAGAGCAGTGAAAAAGAAGGATAAAGATTTGATAGTAGACTTATTTGTTACGATTGCTACAGTACTGATTGGAAAATGGATAGGTAAGAAATAAAGATAAGATGACTCCCTCTGCGGCTAGTGAATGTGACGATAGCCAATGCACGACCACGATGAACATGTCCGGATATTCAGATCTTTTCAATTAAACTTTAAAGGAGAAATAAAATGTCAGAAAAAAAATCAGTCCGGGAAAAATTCAACGAGTTTAAAGAAGAAATAAAAGAAGCTTATGCAAGCGATGAGTTCGGTATGCTCGAAATGTCACAAAAGACCGTTAATGATCTTGTCAATTCGGGATATATCTACAGAAAACTGGAATCATTCTTGTACAGAAACGAATTTACCCAGAAGGAAATTTCGGATTATTTTAACGAAGAATGTACTGACATTGATGAAAATATGACAGGACCAATGCAGGAAAAAGGATTCAGCAAGAATATGTATAACTATGTGAATGAGGTCAGATATGAAACGGTCTCCTGCAAGCTCTGGCACGAACTTATTGATTTTTATCTGAGACTGAAAAGCGAATGTATAAACACAAACTGAGTTTCATATGATTACGGGAAGAACAGTCATCATGAACAGGCTTTGAATTATGAATTAATATGTGGCGGAGCGCCCCTACCTCCGCCACGATACGGTGATTTTGTAGTGTGTATTGTGTATTGAGTATTGTGTAATGAGTAATTAAACCTAATTGGAATAAATTATTATGGCAAACTTAAAAGAAGAATTCGGAAGATTTAAAAAAATTGTAAGGAAAAATAAAAAGAAAAAAGAATTAAATGATAATTTGTCTCTTTTTGATGAAACGGGTAATGAAAGTTCTAAGACAGTTCAGATTACGGATTTCTTAAAGACCAAAAGAATTTCTAAAAAAGAAATGATACGTTTTTATATTACCGAAATGACAGGATTGACTGAAGAAGAATTTAATGAGCATTTCCTTGAGGGTAAAAAAGCAAAAGAGAAGAAAGAAGTAAGTGAAGCTGTTAAAAGTGCTGTAGAATATAAACTCAGATGTGATCTGGAAAATATAATTGAAAATAAAACTAAAAGAGCTGATGAATCTTAATTACAAAAAGCATCTGAGGAATCCTGCCTGGTTCAGGAAAAGAAAAACAGTTCTGAAACGTGACGGAAACCGGTGTGTGATCTGTGGCAATAACAAAGAACTTACTGTTCATCACAGACAGTATCACAGAAGCAGTATCACCGGGAAACCTGTAAATGCCTGGGAATATAATCTCAAATATCTGATCACTCTATGCCGGGATTGTCACCGGGAGGGACATAAAAATTTTAAAATCAAATTTAAATAAAAAAATCATGAATCTATTCAAAAAATTATTTGCAGGAAGAAACGGTAACACAGCTGAAACAACAGTCCTGATGAGAGATGATTTAAAAGAAATAAAAGAAACGAACAATATTGATGATATGAATAATATAAAGGAATTCGGTGAATCAATTGAAATCGATGAAAATTTATTCGAAGATAAAGGGACTCCGGAGAAAAAGGCTATAGCTTCTGAAAAAAAGACCGGACTTAGTGAATTTATTGAAAAGGATTATTACAGCGATGGATACAATGACGGTTATGATTATCCTTCGGAAAATATTTTAAATTCGTCAGTTGAAAAGATCAAATCGGATTTTATTTTAATACTTGAGAAGACTATTGATGAAATGAATAATGAGATAATTAAATTATCAGAACACACTATTAATATATCGGAAATTTCTCCAAGAGCATGTTCACTTACAGATAACAGGATCAAAGAATTACGGAAACTTATTTTAAGAATGATCGAGGAGAAGGAACTTTGTGAGAATAATAAAGGAATGATACTTTCACCGATCAACAGCTATGTATCAGGTTTTGATAAAGGACTGTTTACTTTTACACAGGAAAAAATGATAATGTCTTCAACAGGTTTATTCTGATAAAATATCATTAATTAAATTAAAAATAAAAAAATCATGCTGAAATTATATTGTTTAATAACGGGCGAGGATTACAATCTGGTAAAGAATGAAACACCTGAAAGCAGAAAGAAGATAAGTATGTTTGCAATGTTAATTTTCCTTCCGGTAATTCTTTGGTGCATTCAGGGGTATCTTATTGTGACTCTCATCATGAAAGGTACTTTTTTATCAGCGATTCTGACTTCAGTTACAGCCGGTCTGATGGTTTTCATTATAGAAAGGTCGATAATTATGTCCAATGGCGGAAAACCGGTATTCATAACAAGACTGATCCTTGGTTTGCTTATCGCAGTTATTGGTGCGATTACAATTGATGAAGTATTTTTCAGAAATGATATTGACAGACAACTTGAAGAGAATAAAAGATATTACGCTGCAGAAGAGATAAATAAATGGGAAGATGCAAATGTATCAAAGGTAAATCTTCAGGATCAGATAACTACTGAAGCAGATTCACATAGATGGGAAGCCCTGCAGATCTATCTTGATGAAATAAACGGAACAGGAGGAACAGGTAATAAAGGTTTTGCTATGGTTGCAAAAGAAAAAAATAAAATTTATGAAAATTTGAATTCAGTATATGAATATGAGAAATCAAAACTTGACATAACCAGAGATGAATTTGAAGCCGGGAAAACTGAATTCAGGGATAAGCTTGAAAATATGTCAGATGATGGTTTATTGCTTCACAGAATACAGGCGATGTTTGATCTTTTATTGAAAAATAAAGTAATGCTGATATTCTGTTCAGTCTTTACACTTGTATTTCTGATCATTGAATTACTTGTCGTAATCCTGAAAATATCATCTAAGAAGTCGCATCATGAAATAATGAATGAAATGAAAGAAAGCATAGGAGCCTCAAGGATAAAAAGGTTTGTCGAGAAAGATCCGCAGCATTTCAAAACATCAGATCATCATCCTGAAGTAAGAAAGTTAGACGGATATATAAAAAACGGAGCGCCAAAATTGTTTTGATCAGTTGAGAATTTTAATTTTTATTATAAATAACAAAAAATTTTAAACAGTCATGAGACAGAATCTTTATTTATTCTCAAATTCAATATTAAGAAGAAAAAACAATACGCTTTATCTTGAAGCTATTGAAAATAAAGAGCGGAAAGACGAAGCTGATATAGACGAAGATGAAATTGATGCCGTTCTGATCGGGAAGAAAGACAAAGAGAAAGCCATAAAGAAAAAATTCGTTCCTGCTCAGAATGTTGAGTCTGTATTTACTTTTGGTGAGATCAGATTTACTTCGCAGTTCCTTGGATGTCTTGCTGAATATTTCATTCCTTTGCATACTTTTAATTATTACGGCAAGTATCTCGGAAGTTTTTTCCCTAAGGAAGAGATCAATTCAGGAAATATAGTTCTGGCTCAGGCTGAAAAATATTTTGACTCCGATAAGAGGTTGTTTATTGCGAAGAGTTTCATTAAAGGAGCTTCAGAGAATTCACTTTCCAATCTGAAATATTATTCATACAGAGGAGTCGGACTTACTGAAGAGATTGAAAAGATAACGAAGTTGAAAGATACTATAGATAGCGCAAACTCTGTCGGGTCGCTGATGGGAACTGAAGGAAATATCAAGAACATATATTACGAATGCTGGAAAAAGATATTCAGACAGGAAGTGGAATTCGAAAAAAGGGTAAAGAATCCGCCGGATAATATGATCAACAGTCTTATCTCCTTCGGTAATATGATGATGTATTCCGTCTGTCTGAATGAGATCTACAGGACCGGGCTGGTTCCATCTATTGGATATCTTCACAGTACCGGTGACAACAGACTTCCGCTGAGCTATGATCTGGCGGAGATATTTAAACCTGTGATAACGGATAAAGTAATATTCAGAGTCATAAATCTTGAGATAATAAAAGAATCTGATTTTGAGAAAAAAGGAAATTTTATTTTTTTGAATGAAAAAGCAAAGAGGAAATTTACGGAAGAGTTTGAGGAAAGAATGAGAACAACTATTCTGCACCCGACATTAAAAAGAAATGTATCTTATAAAACTCTTGTCAGACTGGAATGTTATAATCTGATAAATTTTCTGAAGGAAGATAAGGCTTATGAGTCTTTTAAATACAGTTAATAGTTAGTAGTTAATAGTTAAAAAAAATTATGAGTTTGTTTAAATAAAAATAAAAAAAAATGAAAATGTATTATATTGCAGTTTACGACATAGCCTCGCCGGGCAGACTTCAAAAAGTGTTGAAAACATTCAGGAAATACCTTCACTGGATACAGAACTCTGCTTTTGAGGGCGAACTTAATGAAGGACAATTTGAAAAGCTGAATTTAGAACTGAAGAAGATTATCAACAAGAAAAAGGATTCGCTGCTGTTCTTTAATACTGAAAATAAAAGATACATTACAAAAAGGATGATCGGGATTGAGAAGAATGAACCAACTATGTACTTTTAGAACAGTATAGAGTATTGTGTATTGAGTATTGTGAATATTTGTTTAGTTAAATTTTTATTTTTTAAAAAAGTCCGAATATGGAGATAACCCGAAGGCTCGAGGTAATAATACTGTTGCAATGCATTTTTATCCGTTTTGAAGAATACTATGTAATGAATTTTGATCCAAGAGTGAAGAACTAAAATTACTCAATACCCAATACACAATACTCAATACCTAATACCTAATACTTAATACCTAATACCTAATACTTAATACCAAAAAATGACAGACCAAACATTAATTATCGGCTTCTTCAAAGAAGGAGACATCAACAAAGGCACTGCAAGCTGGTATGGGAAATATTTAAATGAAATAAAAGAGCTTCTGCCGGTTAATCAGTTAAGCAGGGAAAACACTCCCAGAGCTATAGGGTATCTGCTCGGAAAGGATAACTATGATGAAAAATGTTTTGATATCAATCTGCTGGATTTTTATAATGATGAGAAGACCTTCAGAGTGAATTATATCGTTGACGGAAATACTGAATTCAATACTGCATTCATAAAGAAAGCAATCAGAGATTTGATCCCAAAGGAAAAGCTGAAAGGTCCATTCCTGCCTCTTTGCGTTCCCGTTGAAAAAGAAAAGCTAAACAAGCTAATAGACGATGAGACCGCCATGTTTAAGGTAAAGGATTTAATGAAGAGGAATGACTGGAACGGAATTTATAATATGTTTACACCTTTAAGTGAGATAAGCAAAAGGGATTATCTGTGGAACAATGATCAGCTTCTGAATACACTTTCCTTTGCATCAGCCAAACTTTCCGAGACATATACAAATCTGAAATTCAGTTTCAGGTCGGATGAAGAAAGAAAAAAATATCTTGGCGGACAGAAAAAATACAGGGAGGAGACTATAATGCTGAGGAAAAGATGCATAGAACTCAATCCGTGTAAAGCAGCTTTTTATTCTAATCTTGGATATTCATATTATCAGTTTACAAGAGAACTCACTCTCCCCGGAGGCAGACGGGACGGAAATATAATGGAAGAAGCAGCGAAAGCCGTTGAATACATTGATAAAGCCCTTGAGCTGGATCCTCAGAGAGTAACCGATCTTTACAGAAAAGGGCAGATACTTGCAGGTATAATGCCTCCGCAGATATTATTCGGGGGTAAAAATTCACTTGGAGTTGAAGCAGTTCAGGATGCTAATCAGAAGATAAAAGACGGAATAGAATGTTTCAAAAAAGTAGAGCAGGTATGGGACATTCTGCCGGTACTTGAGGACAGGATGATAAAGAGGTATCACAAGGAATATGTAAAATCTATGTATGACACGGCGAGAGCTTATTCGGATCTTGCGGGAGATTCATGGAATATCACTCAGTATCTTCTTCCAATGAAATATGATCTTATTGAAAATGAAAACGGCTCTGATAATTATTTTGGTAAATTTGAAAAAGAAAAACTAGCATATCTGGATGAAGCGATTGCATATATGGATAAATGCTCGGCAGCTGACAATACGGATCTTAATGCAAGGTTTCCACTGCCGGCATCTATTGTGATTGCAAGATTCAACGGAGTATGTGACGGGGCTCATAAACTTTACAGTTTCGGGAAATACTATTTTCAGAAATATCTGATAATGACCTCATGTGATGAATATCAGAAACCCGAGGCGGAGCATTACAGGAATAAGGCGGAAGAATTTTTCAGAGCTGCATTGAGATTTGAGGGAAAACCGGAGAATGCAAGACAGTGCAGGGCATATATAGCAGAGAAGCTCGCAAGGGTTCTGATTTCAAAAGGAGAATATGAAAACGCAATAAAGACTTTAAAAGGATTTATAAATGACAGAACCGGTTATTACATCAGATACACATATGCGACCGCCTGTCTGCTTGCGGGCAAATACGATGAGGCCGGAGTGCAGTCTTCGAATGCCATGAAAAATGAAAGAAGCAATCTTGAGATGTGGCTCGGTTATTTTCTGCTTTATATAAAAAATATGAAAGAGAATAAGACTGCGGAAGCCGAAAAGAATCTGAAAATGTCTATGGAGATCTGTAAGAAAGCCGGGAAGAAGAGTCCTGAAAGTCTGCTGATAGGACAGGCATATATTAATTATAAGAAAGGTGATAAGGAAAGCGCAGTAAATTGTCTGAGAGAAGCCGAAAAGATCAATCCGGGCAGAAAAGGTATTCGCAGAAAAATCAGGATTTGGGAGCAGAATCGCAATGTGTGACTTCGACCTGAGATAAATTTTTATCAGAATGTATTGAAAAGACAATAAATGGTGATTTTGAGGAGGAATCGAAACTTCGACCCCCCGGGTTTTTAGCAGTTTTTGAGGTCGAAGTTGAGATATGAAAAAATTAATTGCAAAAGTGTGTAAAACACTTTAGATTGCGGGTGTAAACAACGTATTTTAATCGAACCATAGTGGGATTGAGACCCATTATCCCCCATAAGTCAGATGCTTCTTTATCAAATTTTAATCGAACCATAGTGGGATTGAGACCGTCACTTCTATGTGCTATTCCATAGGAGTATTTAGAATTTTAATCGAACCATAGTGGGATTGAGACCTCGTTAGCTATCGCTGCGATAAACACATCATTTGTGATTTTAATCGAACCATAGTGGGATTGAGACCGGATTGCCAAATGATACTGATGTTATCAGTATCATTTTAATCGAACCATAGTGGGATTGAGACCATCGGCTCAAATGTTTCATTCCATACATTCACATCAATTTTAATCGAACCATAGTGGGATTGAGACTCACCGAATTTAAAATATGCTCTTCCACCATCACTCCATTTTAATCGAACCATAGTGGGATTGAGACGGAGTATTGTTGCTCTGTTACTTGCCATACCGCCGAATTTTAATCGAACCATAGTGGGATTGAGACGAAAGTTTGACCTTGTTTTGGCGATCGTTTTTCCCACATTTTAATCGAACCATAGTGGGATTGAGACGTTAGAGAAAAAAATCAAGATACAATTAAAGTAATGTATTTTAATCGAACCATAGTGGGATTGAGACTTTACAAACTTTTCCCAAAGTTTAACTGCTTTGTTTAATTTTAATCGAACCATAGTGGGATTGAGACAATCTAAATGAATTTAACAGATCGAATTTCAGACAATTTTAATCGAACCATAGTGGGATTGAGACGAAGTTTGCAGAAACCATTGAGTCCCCGTTTGAGAAATTTTAATCGAACCATAGTGGGATTGAGACCTTAGCTACCAATCTAATGATGTTCATTTCTTTTGGATTTTAATCGAACCATAGTGGGATTGAGACTTGGTAAACCACCTAAGTTTTTTCGTTCTTTGGCGATATTTTAATCGAACCATAGTGGGATTGAGACGGGAACACAAAAAGGATTGTTGAGAAAGAAGCCACTATTTTAATCGAACCATAGTGGGATTGAGACTTAGATGTAGCTCTATTAATGGACCTTGGCGAAAAAATTTTAATCGAACCATAGTGGGATTGAGACGACATTGATAATCTTGATTATGATGAAATTGACAACATTTTAATCGAACCATAGTGGGATTGAGACCTGTCTGTGCTCATCTCTTTCAGCAGCTTTTCTTTTATTTTAATCGAACCATAGTGGGATTGAGACTACATTAACTACTAGTATTATACCAGGTGTTAACGGATTTTAATCGAACCATAGTGGGATTGAGACTAAAGGTTGAACCATCGGATGACTCGAAAGTTAAAGATTTTAATCGAACCATAGTGGGATTGAGACCGATGAACAGGCCTTGCATAGCCTCTTTCGCCTCTTATTTTAATCGAACCATAGTGGGATTGAGACTCTTGTAATTTACAAAAAAATTAAAGGCGACATTTAAATTTTAATCGAACCATAGTGGGATTGAGACTCTTTGGAATACCGAATCACTGATAAATCCTAAATATGATTTTAATCGAACCATAGTGGGATTGAGACCTTCATTTGAAGTACTGAAATAACAAAGCTCATATAATTTTAATCGAACCATAGTGGGATTGAGACTCACAAAATCTCCTTCTGTAAGTTCTGGTCTATTTTATTTTAATCGAACCATAGTGGGATTGAGACACAAACTAACAGTATTAATAGCTCCACTGCAAAGAAATTTTAATCGAACCATAGTGGGATTGAGACTATTTTAGCAGGTAAAAGACGAATTAAAATTTCAGAATTTTAATCGAACCATAGTGGGATTGAGACTATCTCCTTCGCATCGTCTTTCAGTGCTGCTTTATATTTTAATCGAACCATAGTGGGATTGAGACTTTTTTTCTTCCGACTTTTCCATTTTTTATTTCCCCCATTTTAATCGAACCATAGTGGGATTGAGACCCTGTATCTAAAGAAGCTGTTGCACAGGCATATAAAAATTTTAATCGAACCATAGTGGGATTGAGACGTTCTGCCACGAGTTATACTGGTCTAAATTATATATATTTTAATCGAACCATAGTGGGATTGAGACATTGACAGAGGTGAATACTTCAAGGTTGACACTAATGATTTTAATCGAACCATAGTGGGATTGAGACAGAAGTTTTTTTCTTTTCAATGGTTCTATGACCTCAAATTTTAATCGAACCATAGTGGGATTGAGACAAACCTAAAAAAGTAACTGAATTAAAATCTTTTAAAATTTTAATCGAACCATAGTGGGATTGAGACTATCACAGTGCCACCGGAGGTGATGATATCCTGTGTATTTTAATCGAACCATAGTGGGATTGAGACCAGAGTCCGATTTCACATCGAAGATGGAATCACTCGCATTTTAATCGAACCATAGTGGGATTGAGACATACTCAAAACAGATATAATTAGAATTGAAAATATTATTTTAATCGAACCATAGTGGGATTGAGACCCTTCAGAATAACTGTTCATATAAAATACCTGTATTTTATTTTAATCGAACCATAGTGGGATTGAGACAGAAATTTAATTCCTTTATAACTCTCATCTGTAATATTTTAATCGAACCATAGTGGGATTGAGACACTTATACTCATCGTTTGCGTCCTTGTATTCTGTTGAATTTTAATCGAACCATAGTGGGATTGAGACTTGCGATAACACAATCTAATTCCGATTTTACAAAATATTTTAATCGAACCATAGTGGGATTGAGACTTTATTACCTTCCTTTACGAAGGTTAAGCTGAACATTTTAATCGAACCATAGTGGGATTGAGACGATATAAATCAAGATTGTCTAATCCTAGATTGATTAATTTTAATCGAACCATAGTGGGATTGAGACCATAATTCGGAACAATAGTTTTATAATGTTCATCAATTTTAATCGAACCATAGTGGGATTGAGACCAAATCTTCATTAGAAGATTCAGAAGTTACTGCTGGATTTTAATCGAACCATAGTGGGATTGAGACTTTATAAAACCATGCCCGAAATTGCTCCCTGATGTAATTTTAATCGAACCATAGTGGGATTGAGACGTACTCGCTTTTCTTTGCAAGATGTGATTCTCTGGCATTTTAATCGAACCATAGTGGGATTGAGACTGTGTGCTAATAGCTATAATTTTTATTATTAATAATATTTTAATCGAACCATAGTGGGATTGAGACTTAAGTTCTAAATTTTTTTTAGCAAGATGTCTTATTAATTTTAATCGAACCATAGTGGGATTGAGACAAAAATCATAGATAATCTTACTGGTTTCTCTATAGTATTTTAATCGAACCATAGTGGGATTGAGACGAATATCACAAAATCTATAGTATCTTGTATTTTATTATTTTAATCGAACCATAGTGGGATTGAGACTTGGCGTCGTAATACTTGTCATGTACCACGTACTCCGTATTTTAATCGAACCATAGTGGGATTGAGACAATAGTACCTGGTTGATTTAAAACTACTAAACCTTCATTTTAATCGAACCATAGTGGGATTGAGACCAATGGGAAAATCGATTAATGCGACTTCAGTGTCGCCGATTTTAATCGAACCATAGTGGGATTGAGACCTCTCCTCTAAGAAAATTTCAAACCTTTCAAATGCATTTTAATCGAACCATAGTGGGATTGAGACTTCCTCCATGTTAAGAACTCTTGGAACTTTCTATGACATTTTAATCGAACCATAGTGGGATTGAGACATATCATATGGCAGAGGTATGCTTCGAGTGTATGGGATTTTAATCGAACCATAGTGGGATTGAGACTAAAAAGGAATTACGCCACTTATCACATATTTTTATATTTTAATCGAACCATAGTGGGATTGAGACTATAAATTGAAATTGCATATTTATCTATTTCACTGAAATTTTAATCGAACCATAGTGGGATTGAGACTCCATTTCATTGGCTAGATCCATTAAAAGATCCTGATTTTAATCGAACCATAGTGGGATTGAGACTTTAAAATTTTCCATTACAGTTTTTGGATCATCAAAATTTTAATCGAACCATAGTGGGATTGAGACTGTTTGTAAGCAGCTGGGTCGACCTTGCCGTAGATCAATTTTAATCGAACCATAGTGGGATTGAGACTTGCGTATGTGTATACGCCTGAATCAGATGCTATATCGATTTTAATCGAACCATAGTGGGATTGAGACGAGTACGAAGGTTGCGCTTAATTGTTTTTTCATTTTATTTTAATCGAACCATAGTGGGATTGAGACCGTCATGGGAAGGTCTTTCAAATACGCTGTCGCTGATTTTAATCGAACCATAGTGGGATTGAGACCTCTTGAAACTGTTATCACATATCATGTACAATATAATTTTAATCGAACCATAGTGGGATTGAGAATTTTCTCAAAAATTAAAAGAATATTAAATCATGAAAAACAAAACAGGAAACAAGCCGGTAAAATCGTCATCAGCCCCGAAGAAAAGTACTAAAAATAATTCAGGATCGGGTTCATTAAAGAAATCTTCAAATTCAAGTAGTAAAAAAACTTTACATAAAGGCGCAATATCAGATTTCGTTTTATAGTCTAATTACAGACATGTGCTGCGGTGAATTACATTCCTGAGGTACTTTTCTGATGGCATTGAAAATCTCAATGCCATCTTAAAAATATAATTTGAATTTAATCACATGGCGGATTTTTAGAATTAAGCATTAACTTAAAACTCTGGTGATAAGAAAAGAAAGTTGATGAATAATCCACACTTATTTCAAAAAAATAAATTTATTTTAAATGAATATTTCAATAAGCAAACCTAAAAGAACCAAAGAAGATTTACTTGAAACTCTTTACAATTTAAAAGAAGATTTTGTTGATGAAATAGATGATGACGATGTTAAGATCAAGAAGATCAAAGACGGACTCAGCTTTAATGTAAAGAAAAGCTTTATCTTTTATGTAGAAGGAAAAATCAAAGTTATGGATGGATTATATGAAATCACATATGAAACTAATGTCCCTGATTTCAAAGTAAAGCCAATGATAAATAAACTCAATAGCATGTTAATGAATTGTTAACAGCTTTTAAAAAACCGGCATATTTATGGAAATCATATTAAGCATTTAAATTTCTAGTTCAAACAAATATCATTCAGAATGTCCGGTAAAGCGCGGGGAGACACTGCCGGGGGACGGAATAATTTTAATTTCCCCTACCTTTGCAAGGCGGGTGTTGAGAAGTTGAAAAGAATAAACATATATTGAACAACCTCCCACTGCCACCTCCTTTACAAGTATAGGATTTGACAGTTTCTATTTTAATCGAACCATAGTGGGATTGAGACCTGCTGTTTGGTATCAAACGACAACCATTTTCTCTTATTTTAATCGAACCATAGTGGGATTGAGACTATCTTTGCTGTTGTCTGCCAGCCAAGTTTTTGTATTATTTTAATCGAACCATAGTGGGATTGAGACGTCGTGGAGCAGGGCAACAAATAAGAGGTCTTAATAATTTTAATCGAACCATAGTGGGATTGAGACCCCTTCCGTTGCGAGTTGTGAAAGAGAAGCTGCACCATTTTAATCGAACCATAGTGGGATTGAGACCTGTGTAGACACATGAAGATATGAAGTTCTTAATTATTTTAATCGAACCATAGTGGGATTGAGACATTGAAATCTATTTGTTACTTTGTTAAAGAATATTTCATTTTAATCGAACCATAGTGGGATTGAGACTGCTATGTACCTCTTTGTTTGTGGTGAGTTAAATACATTTTAATCGAACCATAGTGGGATTGAGACAAACTTGCGAGCGGATACTCTCTGTGGTATTTTTTATTTTAATCGAACCATAGTGGGATTGAGACAATAACTTTAAACAACTTCAAATTCCGCGGGATTCAATTTTAATCGAACCATAGTGGGATTGAGACATTAATTTCTCCCGGCAACTTCTATCACTTTTGGATCATTTTAATCGAACCATAGTGGGATTGAGACTTTCCCTTCTTACTCTTAATGCAACTACACCTTTTTATTTTAATCGAACCATAGTGGGATTGAGACGTGTCAAAACGACACTCTTTAAATGTTAAGCTATCCAATTTTAATCGAACCATAGTGGGATTGAGACTCTATGCCTGTTGTTTCTTCTTCAGTGTCTTTGTATCCATTTTAATCGAACCATAGTGGGATTGAGACGAACATTTAGCCTGAATATTTTAAGCTCTTTTTCTAATTTTAATCGAACCATAGTGGGATTGAGACGCTGTTAAGCCTCCTGTTATATTAGCGATTGCTTTATTTTAATCGAACCATAGTGGGATTGAGACCTCTTCCCTCTCCTGTATCTCACGTGCAAGCTCTTCATTTTAATCGAACCATAGTGGGATTGAGACGCCAGCTTTTCTTCACCCTGATATGCTCTTGAATAATTTTAATCGAACCATAGTGGGATTGAGACACCTTTAAAAATTCTTTTATTGCATCACCGTAACTTATTTTAATCGAACCATAGTGGGATTGAGACCTCGCACAAAGATGCGCAATTGCGCGTCTATGCTTGCTGATCAGATATCCGAAATATGAAAAATGAATTTAAACTGTAGGAAATGTTTCAGGCGCGGCGGGGATGAATTAGTGGAACTGATGTTTTACCAGTACTGTCTGTTTCAGAACTGTAAACTTAAATTCATAAGTTGGCGGACCAAACGCAGGGTCATAAAAATTAAATATTATAAAGGGTAGCAATAGAATTGTAAAGCTATCTACCGTTAATTTTGAAGAAGAATTTAAATTTCAAAAAAACTTCTGAGTGAAAAATTTTTTCAAATATATTAATTAAGAATTTTTTATATAAATCACCTCTCTGAAAATATATAAAAGGAGTTAACTCCTCCTCACAAACTCTTATATACCTCCATCACTTTTTCCTCTCC
>CALMST010000080.1 GCA_937872315.1 uncultured Ignavibacteria bacterium
TTTTTTAAATTAGAATATGCAAACTTTTTGGAACACCAACAACGGCGGGAATTATGGAATTTATTACTCTTCAAATGTAGGACAAAACTGGCTACCTCTTATTAGTGGACTTTCTGCAAAAACCAATTCCCTCTTTTCTATTGACACGGTTTTATTTGCCGGGACTTCCGGGGACGGCGTATACAAAATCAATTTGAGCACAGTTGGAATTAATAATAATTCAGAAGTTAATTTAAAAGAATTCCAATTGTTTCAAAATTACCCAAATCCTTTCAATCCCATTACAAAGATTGAATTTGAATTAACAAAACAGTCTTCAATATCTTTAATAGTGTATAATATTAGAGGAGAAACTGTAAAAGAGTTAATCAAGAATTATTTGAAAAACCAAGGCAAACATACATTCGATTTTGATAGATCGAATTTACCAAGTGGTGTTTATTTTTATGAGTTAAGTACATCGAGTTTTAAGCAAATTAGAACTATGCTCTTGATTAAATAAATTAATGCAATGTCTGTTAATCCACTTACTAAATCCGAAAACATATGGTCAGTTATCGTACCTTCTCTGCAATATTTGTGTGTTAATAAATTTCAGACATCATTGATTTAAATTAAATCCTATTAAACAGACATAATTTTTATCGTTAGATTTTTACAATTGTTAATTACGTTATTCCTTAATCCTCTTATGAAATATACTTTAGGTTTCTTAGCCGTTATCTTTTTTTGTAGTTCTGCTGATTGTCAAATAAAGAAAGCCTCTAAATTCAAATTCTCTGTCTCTAAAGGCATAACCTACAATTTTGACGGTAAAATTTTTTTAGAAAATAAACCATTGGATGTAAATGTTTCTCAGTATAATGTTGATTTAACTAATTTTGAGATTGGGTATTTCATTTCAAACAATCATGAAGTTGGGCTTAGCGTTGGATCGAACTCATTTACAAAGCCGGAGAGTAATTTCAAAACATTATACTATATTGAAAATACCGGTGATACTATTTATCAGTATAGTTCAGGATATAAATATGTTAAGTTGACGTGGATTTCAATTTATTATAATTTCCATTTCTTAGATGAGTTTCATGCTGGTATAAAATTTGGAGAAGTAAGTCCAACATTTGAAGAATATTATTACTACAATTATTTCAGCTTTATGATTGGTAAATATTATAAAGTCACTGATAATTTTTTGGCTGATGTTGGACTTAATCTTTCAAGCGCGAGTAAACTAACACAACTAAAGTTTAATTCCTGGCAGTTAAGTTTATACCTTGGAGTAAATCTTCTGATTTAGAATTTCCCGCCGTTGTTGGTGTTCCAAAAAGTTTGCTTGATGTAGTTTGAAGAAGA
>CALMST010000081.1 GCA_937872315.1 uncultured Ignavibacteria bacterium
ATTTCTGTTTAAAATTTATACTTCAACCTGAATAATTCATACCTGCCCAAAACGATTAATAAAAATTACTCTTTATCTGAATATAGAAAAATCTAACCGACTTTCTTTTGAAAGATCAAAAGAAAGCCGGCAAAGAAAAATCCCCCGCCGGTTATAAAAAAAAATTGCCGTAAATTCATTCGCTTTGGCGGCAAAAATTTCAACTCACCGCACGGCAGAAGATCACTGCCGAGCGTCTCAGACAGGATATTTTTATATTTCGCCAAAGCTCCGAATTTCTTTCGGCAATTTATCACAGGAGGGTTGTTTTATTTCACAGCTTGCAATCTTTGAATCTGAAGTGAATTTTAAACAATTATTAATTTTACAAAATGTTTTGGACTGTACTGATTTTTAACCCCGAAAGATCTAGTTATATAAACAGAACATTTCATCCTCGTTCCCAAACTAACACTCTGTCTGAAAACGTTAGGTTTGCCTCTAAGTCTCTAAGTCTCAAAGTCTCTAAGTTTCAAAGTCTCAAAGATAAAATCCTTCAAAAAGCTCTTCTTTAAGCCTTCGAGTCTATGAGGTAAATATACTTGAATTTTTTTCGGACAGTCTGTCCTTTTTGGGAACGCTATTGCTGCTGAAATTCCGTTTCGGATAATGTGGAAAATACATACATTAATCAAACACTTCATAAATATTCATCGGATTACTTTTATTTTTCAAACTTACTTCACCTACTTTCCTGCAGTTAAACGACTCTTTAATTTTTTCATATGCCTTTTCACTTATTAATATCTGTCCCTTATCTGCGGAAGATTGTAATCTTTGGGCCGTGTTTACAGTATCTCCGATCACTGTATAATCAAGTCTTTTCAGACCGGCTGAACCAATGTTTCCCGAGATCATTTCACCGCTGTTAAGACCGATAGATACTTTAGGATTAAAATTTACACTTTCTGATAAAGCCGGTAACTTTTCTATCTTGTTTCTTACCGCAAGACTTGCATCAACTGCCCTGTCCAGATGATAGTCACCACGGAATACTGCCATAATTGCATCGCCTATAAATTTATCCACATATCCACCCTGATCAATAACCTCTTTTACAATGACATCAAAATAACTATTGAGTAATTTCACTACCGTGTCCGGGGGTTCTTTTTCACTGATGGAAGTAAAACTGCAGATGTCAATAAAAACGACACTCGCCTCTATGGTTTCATTTGCCATTAAAGAAGTTTCAAACTCACGGCTGTCCATAAAGTTGAGTACTGTTTCATCCACATACATTTTCAGAATGTTATTTTCCTTTATTGCTTTTAAAGTATCTTTGATTTGTTCAACATGATTAATAGTCTTCTCCATTGTGACTGCAAGATCTTCAAAATTAATTGGCTTGGTGATGAAATCAAATGCGCCTCGGTTCATGGCTGTGCGGATATTTTCCATGTCACCGTATGCGGAAACTATGACTGACTTGAGCAAAGGATTTGATACATTAAGTTTGCTGAGCAAAGTCAGTCCGTCCATCTCAGGCATGTTGATATCAGTAAGAACAATGTCGACATCTGTATGCTGAATAAGCTTCTCCAGCGCGTCCTTACCGTTCACTGCAAATACAAATTCATATTCATGTTCACGGATCTTCTGTCTGAATTTTTGTTTGATGAGGGTTTCGAGATCCGGCTCATCGTCGGCTACCAGTATTTTTGCCATTTATATTATAGGTTTAGTTTTTCTTTTAATAAAGTAAAATCAATCGGCTTGGAAAGAAAATCATCCGCGCCAAGTTCTTTTGCTATCCTGTAGTTTTCACCGTCTCCGTAAGCGGTTATCATCATTACAACCGGCGGTGGTTTGTGATACTTCTTTTTGATATGCTCAAGCAGTTCCAGACCGCTCATGCCCGGCATATTTATGTCGGATAAAATCAGTATAGCTTCATGTTCCATTTCATGCAGTTTTAAATATTCAATAGCTTCTTCTCCGGAAAAACTATAGGCAAATTCTACAGATTTATCCCTGATCTCTTTCCTGAACCGCTGTTCAAAAAGAGTTTGTATATCCTTTTCGTCATCTACTACTAAAATTTTCATTCTATTATATTTAGATATTTAATTTTTTAATTTGGCAAAACAATTGAAAATTCTGTGCCCTCACCTTCCTGCGTTTCTACAGTTAGTTCACCGCCATGCGCCTTTACAATATCATAACTCAGTGATAATCCCAGTCCAGTTCCTTGTCCTGTAGGTTTAGTGGTAAAGAACGGCTGAAATATTTTATCCATTACTTTCTGCGGAATACCGTTGCCGTTATCCTTCACACTTATTTCAACTTTATCACCGGTCTTTTTTGTACTTACTGAAACGGTTGGTTCATATCCTTCAGGATTCTGCTTCTTTTTCTCATCTACCGCATAAAACGCATTCGTAATCAAATTCAGGATCACTCTGCCGATATCCTGTGACACAACTTCCACATTTCCAATACTTTCATCAAAGTTTGTTTCCATTTTTGCATTGAAAGTTTTATCTTTCGCCCTGAGTCCGTGATATGCCAGACGTAAATATTCATCTGCCAGAGAGTTAATGTCAGTCGGCTCTTTGACGCCGCTGCTCGAACGGCTGTGCTGAAGCATTCCTTTTACTATCTCTCCCGCCCGTTTGCCGTGATGATTTATCTTTTCAAGATTTTGTTTAAGGTCGTGCGCTATTAGTTTAGCATCTTCAGTATTTCCATTTTCAATTTCAGTATTCATTTCATCAACTAATTCTGTGCTTACTTCGGAAAAATTATTCACAAAGTTCAAAGGATTCTGAATTTCATGAGCTATTCCCGCTGTGAGCTCTCCAAGTGATGCCATTTTTTCGGAATGGATCAATTGTGACTGAGTAGCTTTAAGTTCTTCAATGGATCTTTTTAACTCATTTGTCCTTTCCTCCACCTTGTTTTCAAGTTCTTCTTTTTCTTTCTTCCATTGCTCCTTATGCCATGTATCTCCCTCAGAATCTATACCGACTGAACCGTGCATATGAACCAGTTTCCATTTGTTGTCCAGATAATAAAAAACATAACTTAACCGTAATGGTATAATATTTTCTTCACTTCCAACTGTCATGCTTATCCTGATCTCATCAATAAAAACAGCGGAATCATTACTGACTGATACTCTTCGAAAAACCGGATTTATATCAAAATGCATATTCAAACCGGCTCCCTGCTCTCTTTGATCCGTGATAAGTTTACGAAACCGGTTTATATCTGAAATTTTTTCATCCAGTGTTGTACCATATCCCATTATATCGCTGACTACATATTCTTCCAGCTGATCAATCGGTTTATCATACAACATTAAATTCAGAAGTGAATCATATGATTCTTTAAGTAGATTTGCTTTTTTTTCGTCCATTTAAGTTTATTTTAATTCTATTCCTGTATGGATTGAAATCCGTTAATACAACTATTTTATTCTGAAACAACGTTTCTTTAAAATTTGTAATAATTAACAATTTCCAAATCCGAAATTCCAAATCCCCATTCCTATCTCACTGGAATTATAATGCTAAACTCACTGCCTTCACCTTCAACCGTCTCCACCTTCAGTTCACCGCCATGCGCCTTTACAATATCATAACTCAGCGATAATCCCAACCCCGTTCCCTGTCCGGTAGGCTTTGTCGTAAAAAACGGCTGAAAGATTTTATCCATTACTTTCTGCGGAATTCCGTTGCCGTTATCCTTCACGCTTATTTCAACTTTATCACCGGTATTCTTTGTACTGACTGAAACTGCCGGTTCATATCCTTCAGGATTCTGCTTCTTTTTTTCATCTACCGCATAAAACGCATTCGTAATCAAATTCAGGATCACTCTGCCGATATCCTGTGACACAACTTCCACATTTCCAATACTTTTATCAAAATCTGTTTTCATTGATGCATTGAAAGTTTTATCCTTCGCCCTGAGTCCGTGATATGCAAGGCGTAAAAACTCATCAGCTAATGCATTAATATTTGTAGGTTCTTTAACACCGCTGCTCGAACGGCTGTGCTGAAGCATTCCTTTTACTATTGCCTCAGCTCTCCTGCCATGATGAATGATCTTGTTCTCATTTTCTTTAATGTCTTTTGCTATCGCGGCTGCATCATCAAAATTTCCTTTTCCAAGTTCCTCATTAAGTTCATCTATCAGTTCGGAATTCACTTCGGAAAAATTATTCACAAAGTTAAGCGGGTTCTGTATCTCATGCGCAATGCCTGCCGTCAGTTCTCCTAGAGATGCCATTTTTTCGGATTGTATAAGCTGTGATTGTGTAGCGCGCAGCTCTGTCAGCGCATCTTCGGCGCGTTTTTTTTCAGTCTGCAATTTTATGAGATCGAGCTCAGCCTGTTCTGCATGTTTTTCAGCAATTTGCAGATCATTAAACCGTGTAAAAGTCAGATTAAATACCGCTGCAAACCTTTCAAGCAGAAGTCTTGTTTCTTCAGGCTGCTCATACGGAGATGCCAGTCCGATAAATCCTTTGGAAAAAAAAGCTATTGTCTGAACTCTTCTCTTTTGTGAAAGACCAAGTTTGAAAGGAACTTTGAGCTCAACGCTTAAATGATGAAAATAATCTTCAAGTTCTTTTCCATGCATGTTAATTGTAAGAGATTTTTTTCTCTCTTTCCATCCGTCAAACATTTTTTTAAATGAATAGTTGTTATTCATATTTGCTGTGAACATTCTGCTTACTTTAGTTCCGTCCTCATCCGTAATCCAGAATTCCGCATTCACATTATCATCTTTGACGATTCCGATGTAGAGCCGGTTTGGCTCTATACCTAAACTGATCAATTGCTTAAAAACAACCGCGGCAGTATCAGCAAGTTCATCACTCTTATGCATCGCAAGCGTCCTGCTTCGGATCCTTTCAAGCGCTGCTTCTATCTGCGCCTCCCTGGTCTGAGCTTCAGCTTTTTTCAGATCAAGAAAACGGGTATAAGTACGTTCAAATTCTACTGCAAAACGGTATAGTATCTTTTTTTCTTCTGAAGTTAATTCTGTTTTTCGCATTACACCAAAGCAACCGTGCCTCATGAAAGCTTCCATATAATATAATCCGTCCCGGAAATGTTCCGGTTTAAATTTTTCAATGCCATCAAACAATTCCTGCCATGCGGCAAAATAATTTTCCACACCTTCGGGAGGTACTGTATAGGAATGAACAGGTTCATTGCTTTTCCAATCAACTAAACATTGCGCGGTGGCAGGCTCATTTCTGTCAAGTGGATAGCTAACAGCTTTGTTTTTAAAAACCGTTGAGCCGTTTATGCTTTCTTCCCAGATAGCCCAGAAAATGTGCTGATCATTTATTTCATCCGGCAGCCATAAAAAAGAAAAAGCTGAATTGAATCCAAGCAACTGAATCTGCTCATGAAAAACCTTTAACGTATTATCCAGCTCTTTTGAATGCTGCATGATCATGCTCTGAGTACGGGTACGCTCCAGTGCTGCCTCAATCTTAGCTTCCCTTGCCTGCATTTCCGAATTTTGCAGGTCAAGAAAACGTGTGTAAGTCTGCTGGAAGACTTTTCCAAAACGCATGAGTGTTTTATTGTCTTCATTCGAATAAGGAGTACCCGAAAAATTCTCTATGTATAATCCGACATTATCCAGCAAAACAGTTGATATGGCAAGTCCCGGACAGGTAAGATAATATTCTAATGTTTCCTCCGGCACGCCGGGGATAAGCTTAAAAAGATCTGTATAAAATTTATTTTTTTCTTCAAATGAAAGTTGGTTGGTAAAGAAATCCATTCCTTTATCTTTTGCCTCAATAAAACTGTTCCAGTGCGGAGAATCAAAATATGGAATAGTAACTTCAAAGGGAGCGAAGTTTTTGTCAGCAAGCCAGATATGCATGTCATCCCTGGTTTTATAATCTATAATAAATCCGCTGTGTTCAACAAAGATATTCAAAAGAACCAATTGTTCAAACACAACCTGAATTACTTCTTTAAGCTCTTCGCTTTTCTGCATGCCCATTGTTCTGCTTCTCACTCTTTCAAGCGCTGCTTCTATCTTTGCTTCCCTTGCCTGCGCTTCCGCCAGCGCAATGTCGGTATAGCGCTGATAAGCAAGCCCGAATACATTTTTAAAACGTTCAAGAATTTCGAGCTGAGCATCTTCCACTTTATTAAATGCAGAAATCCCCAAAGCTCCGGAACCGATAGAAAAAAAATAATAAATGAGTATCGATGAAATTTCCAGGCGTTCATCAACTTTTTTCCCGTGTTTATACATGTATGATTTCCATTCCAGAAGTTCTTTACCGGTAAATTCCAAAACAGCAAAGGAATCTGATTTTTTCCTTATTTCTTCATTAAAGGAAATCAGTTTAGCATTGCCGCTTATAGGGACTTCAATCAATTCCGGTCCGGCAAAATCAGAATATGCATAATTCAGATATGTGATTTTTTCATCATCATAAATATTTATCTGAGCATTGCGCAAATCGGTAAAACCCAGATGCAGAAACTCTTTATAAACCGATTCACTTACTTTCAGCAGATCATCCGGTTTCATCATGCTCAGTGAAACTGCTCTTACTCTTTCAAGCGCTGCTTCTATCTTTGCTTCCCTTGCCTGCGCTTCCGCTTTCTGCAGATCAAGAAAACGTGTATACGTCAAGTCAAACACCTGTGCAAAGCGGTTGAAAATATCCTCTTCCGGACAAGGTTCCTGTGTTATTATACATAAATACCCTTTTGAAAAATAAGCCGCATGGAGCTTTTGCCAATCCGGACGTTCCATACCTGCTGAATCCATTTCCTCAAATATTTTCCTTGATGTCGGAATGCTCTTCAGCCATTCATAGTGTTCTTGTAAATCTTTTCCTTCCAGTGTTACAGTCCGGAAAGTATCATGATTCAGCCAGCCTTCATATAATGCAGCATGCGCATAATCTCCAGTATTAGGCATAAAAAATCCACGGGTAAAACCGGTATCCATACTCAGCCACCATTCGTCTTCAGCCCGGTCTTTTTCGCACAAAACAAAACCACATGTCCATAGATTTGTTATTAGTAAATTCATTTGAGCAAACAATATGGCAGTTACTTCACCAAGTTCAGAACTACTATGCATTGCCATTGTTCTTGCCCGAACTCGCTCAAGCGCCAGTTGAATTTCCGATTCTCTAACCTGAGCTTCCGCATTTTGTAAATCGAGAAATCTGGTATAGGTAAGATCAAAGACTCCGGCAAATCTTTCGAGAAGCTGTATGGTTTCATTTGAACGGGGATCATTGGTGGAAATGGTGATCATGCCTTTAGAAAAAAACGCTGCCTGAATATAACGAATATCATGAGTATGGTCATTTTTTCCCGATACTCCTGTCAGCCTGATCCTGTAGTCAATGTAATCATGTAATTCCTTTCCTTTTATCTCAATTGCAATTGATCTTTTTTGGCTCTTCCATGCCTTATAAATTTTTTTCATAAGATTGGTTTCCCGGATAGGAAATCTAACCATGTTGCTGATCTTTTTCCCTTCCATTGTAGTCCAGAAGTCGATCACTTTTTCTTCTTCGTTTATAATTCCAATAGTGATCTGGTCGGGTGCTTCTCCAAGCTCAAGAAATTGCCGGAAAAGTATGTATGTTGTTTCAGAAAGCTCTTCACTTCCTTCCATAGCCATTGTCCTGCTGCGGACTCTTTCCAATGCAATTTCAATCCTGGCTTCTCTTGCCTGTGCCTCAGCTTTTGAAACATCTTCAAATCTTCTGTAAGCAAATTCAAATACATTTCTGAAACGCTTCAAAACTTCTAATTTATTTTTGCTGAGACCGTCAAATGTTGAGATTCCTATAGAACCTGTTCCTATTGAATAAAAATAATAATAGAGTGCTTTTGTGTTTTTTAAACGCGGATCATCCTTCTCACCTCTGCTTTTTCTGAACCTTTTCCATTCCGCTAATTCTTTACCTTTAAACGAAGTTTCTGAAAATGCATCTTTTCCTTTTCGAACCTGCCTGATTTGTTTTTCAACCAGAGGATGTATATTATAAAATAAAGGTGTAATGCTTTTGCCAAGTGTATCTGAATAATCATAATTCAAAAACGATTTTTTATCATCATCATGAATATTAATCATTGCATTTCTGATTTCACTGAATCCCAGACTTTTAAGTTCTTTAAAAAGAATTTCAGTTATTTCAAGCAGGTCATCAGGCTTTCGCATTCCCATAGCTATAGTTCTCACGCGTTCAAGAGACGCTTCAATTTGCAGTTCAAGGGTTTTGAGCAAAAGATCAGCAGTCTTTTCGGTTACTTTTTTTTCAAGTTCCTCTGCTTTTTGTTTCCATTCATTAATATTAAATGAATCATCTTTACTCAATTTTTTGTGAGAAATGTTTGACTTTGCCTTAGGTTGAAGTTTTTTGGTCATTTATTTATTGGTAGAAATTGTTTCAAAATAGTTAAATTAATAATTTAATTAACTGTATTGTTTGATTACTATATAGAAGGCACTTATATATAAATCGAACTTCATAATCATTCTATACAAAAGAAGAAATCTAAATTGAGAGTTAATTAAGGAATATTTTTTTATGTTAAATGATTTTTTGGCAGGAGTATGAAGTCTTCGTAAATAAATGAATTTGAAAGTGACTAACCTGAAATATGTTGTAAAATAATGTTTTGTTATTTTATTTTAATTCTGAATTTTTCGTTCTGATAAACACAGAAATTATTTTTTAAATCTGAAACGTAATATTCTATAATTTCTTTAATAACTTTTTCCTTTTCATCACCATTTACATCTTCAAGTCCTAATAATAAAACGCCGGAATGTTTCTTTCCGGAATTAGAAATCAATTCACCAAAATCCTTATCCATAGTAATAACAATTCTCTCTTAATTAACGGCAATTCTCAAAATTTCAATTTCTTTTAATCTGACATCGATGTTACGGATAAATTTTACTTCGTAGTCCTCTTTATCCGGTTAAGATTCAAATTGTCTTCCGACACCAACGTCAATTAAATATTTTACATCTTTCATCAGGTTCCAATATAATAAACCCTTTCTTCTTCAACTTACTTAGCAGCATACAAAAGTACGGTCTTTATATCATCTGCTTCCAGCTCAGGGAAAACTTTCATTATTTCATCAACCGAAATAATTGCTGAAAGGGAATTTAAAATTTATTCAACTGTAATTCTCATTCCTCAGATCACAGGTTTTCCGGTCATTATTTCCGGATCTACTGTTATTCTGTTTAATATCTTATCCATAATAATGTGTTATTAATGAATTTTATTTACTGATTGCAATCTCTATAGCTTGTTCAAATAACATCAATTTCCCGGCTTCATAAGATTTTAAAAATTCCTTTTCACTCAATTTCTTTTTCAACTCCACTATTAAGTTATCAAAAAAGATTTGATCTACCTTAGGAAATATAATTTTATTCGATTCAAAATATTTTTCTTTTATAAACCCAAGCATTTTTAAAGCTTGAATATTTTGTCCCGCAAAACAATGAAATTCTGCCAGTCTTAAAATATTGAGAGCAATGTCTTTTTTATTTCCTGTTTCATAATAAATATTAAGACTTTCATGATAATACTCCCTTGCTTTTTCATATTCGTTTTTCAGAAATGCAATTCTGCCTAAATAGTAAAGACAACATGCAGTTTGTGACAGTGACCTTATCTCACGATTGACTGCAAGACTATCCTTTATTAATTTTAATGCCTGTTCTGTTTCTTCCTTTTCCAGTCTTGATTTCCCTAAATTGCACAGAGAATCTGCTATAAGTGATTTATCTCCCATCTCTATGCAAATTTTCAGACTCTCTTCATAGAAATTTGATGCTTTCAAATAGTCTCCCTGATTATAAGCAGTATGTCCCAGGTTAAGGAATGAAATTGAAATACCATTTCTATCTCCAATCTCATGTCTGATCCGGAGACTCTCGTTTAGTAAATCAGTAGCCTTTTCATATTCTCCCTGTTCAAAAGCCAGAACGCCCAGATTGTTGAGAGTAATGCCTATACCAAGTTTATCTTTTAACTCACGGCGAATTTCCAGACACTCCTCAAACAGTTTATTTGCTTTGATGAAATCTCCAAGTTTTGAAACCACATTACCTATATTGTTTAAAGTTATTGCAATACCATTTTTATTTTCACTCTCCCTGTAAATTTCAAGATTTTCCTCATAATATTCTGCCGCTTGCTCATATCTCCCCTGGTCAAATTCATTAACTCCCAATGAGTTAAGTGTATCCGTAATTCCCTGTTTCTCTCCAACCTCACGCCAATACTTCAAACTCCTGTTCAAAAAATTTTTTGCCTTTTCAAAATCTCCATTTAATCTGGCAAATTTTCCAATAAAGTAATTAACTCTGCAGAAATAAAAATCCATAGATTCCGGCTGCTTTTTTAAAACAATTTCAAGCCATAACATTGCCTCAGATATTTTTCCGATTATAAACAAATACTGTGCAATTGCTCCTACTAATCTCGCTCCCGTTTCATTTTCATTATTTTCCAACGACCAGATCAATCCCTTTTCTAAATTTTTATATTCATTATTTAAAACTTTTATCCAAAATGCAGCATTACTTCCCCTGAAATTTTTGCTAGCCGTCTCCGCTAGTTCAATTTGATAATTTAGAAACCGACTCATAATGTTTTTATATTCATCTGACATTAATAGTTTTTCATGTCCGTATTGCTTTATAGTTTCAAGCATTGTATAGCGATTGTTATCCTGATTAAAAATCACTATTGACTTATCTGTTAAATTACTCAGCTGATCCAATATCTCTTCTTTTTGAATTATCGATATATCCGAACAAATTTCCTCAGCAGCATCTAAATTCCATCCTCCGGAAAAAACAGATAATCTGCTCCATAGTGTTTTTTCTTTTTCGGAAAGCAAATCATAACTCCAGTCTATTAAAGCTTTCAGAGTCTGCTGTCTAGGTAATGCAGTACGCTTTCCACCGGTAAGTAATTTAAATCTGTCATCCAGTCTTTCATTTATTTTTTCAATAGATAATATTTTTAATCTCACTGCTGCAAGTTCAATTGCAAGTGGGATACCGTCCAGTTTATGACAAATATCCGCAAGTGCCGGTGCATTTTCATTATTAACTCTGAAATTCTTATTTACACTTAATGCTCTTTCAATAAATAATCTAACTGCTTCATATTGAGTAAGCTGTTCAGGAGATTCCTTTTCTTTTGGATCCGGAGTCTCAAGTGACAAAGTTTTATGTATCTGTTCGCCGTAACATACTAGAGCTTCCCGGCTTGTTGCTATTATTTTTAATTTTGGAGAGTTTTTTAAAATCTTTTCTGAGAGAATTGCACAAGCTTTAATTATATGTTCACAGTTATCAAGTATAATTAATATTTCCTTATCCTGAAGATAATCAGTTAATGTATCTTCGGTTTTTTGTTTCGGTTGTTCTTTTATTCCTATTGCCTGCATGATTGCATTCGGAAGAAGCTCAGGTTCTATCAATGAAGCCAGCTCAACAAACCAAACTCCGTTTCCAAAGTAATCAATAATTTCCGCTGCAATCTGAAGTGACAGTCGTGTCTTACCAGTTCCACCCGGACCGGTTAGAGTTAGGAGTCGTTTTTCTTTTAAAATGCTTTTAATCTGCCTCATCTCTTCCTCACGTCCTATAAAACTCGACAATTGAACCGGTAAATTATTCGGGCGTGCATCAAGTGTTTTTAATTGTGGAAATTCTTCACGTATTCCTTCAGCAACAATCTGATACAACCGAATCGGCTGGATTAAATCTTTTAATCGTCTTTCACCTAAATCTCTGAATGAAATTTCTGAAAAAATATTATTTTTTAACAATTCATATGTATCATTTGAAATAATTATTTGCTCACCGTATGTAGCCGACATTACTCTCGCTGTGCGGGCAAGTGTAATATATCCCATATAATTTTCACCGTTCCATTCCGCTGCACCGCTGTGTATTCCGATTCTTGTTTTAATAACAACATCATCCCACTTATAATTTGCAAGATTTTTCTGAATAATTACAGCTGCACTCACTGCATCTTCCGGACTTTCAAAAGCACAGTAAAAAGCATCGCCTATATTGTCAAACACAAATCCGTTGTTTGATTCAATTGCTTCATACAAGATCAAATGATGTTTCTCTATAGCAGAATGTATTGTCTCCGGATATTCCTGTGAAAGCCGGGTGCTGCCTTCAATATCGGTAAAAAGAAAAGTTACTGTGCCTGATGGAGGATTATTCATTTTGCAAATTACTAAAATCAACAGTAAAATTGAATATCTATATATTCTGTCAATTTAAATTTGCACATAAGAGTTCATAACATTTCAGTGCCGTCCAATATATTTTAAAGAAAGGAATCATGTTTTAAAATACTCTTATTCTAATCAGATTATCTTTGTTGAACCCCTACTAATGGCAGCGAAAATAATCACAGAAGTTTTTTGCTTTTTAAAATTCCCCCCAGCAATATATTGACGTTAAGAATTCTTGAGAAATTGTTAAAATAAAATATCCTTATCGGAGAAATTTGCGAAGCAATTTTGAGTTGGATGTTTTATTTCAATTTCGAAAAGAATTTAGGCAATCTAATACCAGCGGGCGACTTTGTGTTACTTTTTTGGTCGTTCAAAAAATGTAAGTAGAAAATAATGAATCCGGATTCATGGACGTAATCATTTTGAACGGGTGTGAAAACATTTCAAAAAAGAATGAAAAAAGTCCGTTCAATTTTGATGAACTTATTTTAAATTGCTTTTAAAAGTTATTTTATAATTAAAAAGTTGATATATCAAAATTTAATAAATACTTACAAATCTCTGTGTTCAGAATTTTATGATCTGGATAAACCCGTTGCTCCAAAGGGCGTTCTGGATTTCTATATAAATGAAATAAAGAGGAGCGATCAACCGGTACTGGAGCCAATGTGCGGGACAGGCAGGTTTTTGATACCAATACTGGAACAGGGAATAGATATTGAAGGAGCGGATGCTTCATCAGAAATGCTTCTTCGCTGTAAGCAAAATTCACAGAACAAAAATCTGAATCCGGTTTTGTATAATCAAAAAATTCAGGATTTTAAACTTCCGGAGAAATACGGTTTAATATTTATTCCGTCAGGCTCAATCGGATTGATTACAGAAGAGGAAGAGGTAAAACAATGTTTAAGAAGTCTTTACTCCAGTCTGAAAAAGAGAGGGAAAATACTGATAGAATTTGAAACTCCTGTTGGAATTTCAGGAGACGGATCTTTTGAAAACAGGGAAGTAATATGCCGCGATCATTCAGTGATCAATCTGACTACAACATCAGATTTTGATTTTGAAAAAAATATAGAAACAATAAAATGTGAATATAATAAAATTACTGACAGTACTGTTACGTTGACCGAAGTTGAACATCTAAAAATTAAATACCACCATGAGAATGAATTCAAAGAACTAATGGAAGTGGGAGGGTTTACTGAAATTGAAAAATTGAACATTCAGTCTCCTGAGGTTCCGGAAAATAATGTTTTGTTCAGGGGAGTCAAAGTCTGACTTCTATAGAATTGATTCAGCTAAATACAATTCTTAAAATCTAAAATCTAAAAAGGAATCTCAGTCTTGTCCAAAACGATTAATAAAATTTATTCTTTATCTGAATATAGAAAATCTAACCGATTTTCTTTTGAAAGATCAAAAGAAAGGTACTGTGTTAATAATCAAGTACCAACAACATACGCGTATGTTGTTTTAACAATTATTAATCTTATAAAATGTTTTGGTCAATACTGAAGGAATCTGATAAAAAGAAAGAAATGACTTTTCGGTAACAGTAAATCCCCCTGCAGAAATACTCTGGAAAAAATGGACAAGTCCTGAAGATATCAAAAACCGGAACTATGCATCAGACGACTGGCATACTACAAAAGCTGATAATGATTTAAGAACCGGAGGAAAGATTTCTTCAAGAAAGGAAACAATGGACGGGAGTATGGGCTTTGATTTCTATGGGGTCTATGACAATATTATTACAAATGAGCTTATTGAATTTAAACTTGGAGACGGCAGAAAAGTAAAAGTAAAATTTGTAAAGGAAAACAATGCAGTTAAAGTGACGATAATATTTGAAGCTGAAAGTGAGAATTCCATTGAACTGCAAAAGACCGGCTGGCAGGCAATACTTGATAATATTAAAAAATATACTGAAACAGAGTAAACAGCAGATTTTTATATAAATATTCTCCGGAAACCTGATAATAAAAATTTAATTTTTTTCAGATATTTTCAAAGTTACATTTTTATATGTTTAAGATTATTTATACAATTTATATATTTGCAAATGGTAAACAATATTGATGAAAAGCAACTGAAAATCAGTTCAAACCCTTTCTTAAGATGGCTTTTAATTATTAGCGGTTTCGTACTCACGGGAATAGGAATTGCAGGAATGTTCCTGCCGTTACTTCCAACGACAATATTTCTTCTTCTTGCTGCATGGTGTTTTGCAAGAAGTTCTGAAAAGTTTTATAAATGGCTTCATAACAACAGATTTTTTGGAAAATATCTTTCTGATTACAGTTCGGGAAGAGGAATGACCCTGAGATCAAAAATATTTTCCATAACTTTTCTCTGGGCCGGAATTCTTTTTTCAGTTTTTTATGCTACAGAAGTATTTTATGTGAGGATCTTATTATTAACAATAGCAATCGGTGTTACATGGCATTTACTGGCAATAAAAACCGCAGATAAGAATTAAACTATTCATTTCATAAATCCACAGCTTTATTAAGATCAGAAAATAATTAAGTATTTTTCAGCATAATACATCGAATATTCAAAATACCACTGAATTTCTCGTTTTGCTTTAGTATTTTGTGTGTTAATGTTAAATTCGCCCTTGTAGCTCAGGTGGATAGAGCAGCAGTTTCCTAAACTGCTTGTCGGATGTTCGAGTCATCCCAAGGGCACTTATTTAATTTTCAATTTTCAATTATAAATGTTCAATTTATTATTTATCTGATTGACATTTCGGCATAAAAGAAAATTCATAACTACCCTTTAAATGAAAAAAAAGATAGCTTTGGTGACGGGCGGAGCGAGAAGATTGGGGAAAGACATTTGTTTAGAATTAGGAAGCTCAGGATTTGATTTAATATTAACTTACAACAATAGCAGTAAGGAAATTTTAGATAAAACATTATCTGAGATCAAAGATACCGGTGCATCAGTGGTCGCATATAAATGTGATGTAACGAAAGTTAAAAATATCAGGGGCTTGTTTGATAAAGTTGAAAATAAATTCAACCGTTTAGATTTACTTGTAAATAATGCTGCTATATTTGAGCGTACAGAATTTACTGAAACTTCTGAAGATTTTTTTGATAAATTCACAGACACTAATCTGAAGAGTGTATTTTTTTGTTGCCAGGAAGCAGCAAAGATCATGCTTAAAAACAAAAAGGAAACGGGTAGAATAATCAACATTGCCTCTCTGGGTGCCATTGAAAACTGGACCGGTTATATTCCATATTCTATTTCTAAAGCGGGTGTACAAAAGCTGACAAAACAGTTAGGAAAAAAACTTGCACCTGATATTCTTGTAAATGCAATAGCTCCCGGAACGGTTTTTATTGAAAATGATGAAAATAAGACGGTAGATCAAAAAGAGAAAAGTAAATATCCTATGAAGAGATTTGCAGTTTCAAAAGACATTACATCTCTGGTAAGATATCTGGCTTTGGAGAATAATTATATTACAGGGCAGATGATAGTAGTGGACGGGGGAAGGAGTTTGTGAAATAATTATGTACAAAAGATCTTAATTCTGAAAAAATAAATTTTTGAGTATAATTAAAAAAATCTGAATGAAGTTTTTAAACAAGTCACCCAAAGCGTATCATGATCTGAAATTTTTAAATTCACCATCTGCAAGAAATATTAGAATTCTGACAGAATACCATGAACCAATGGAAAGGTTCAGAAGGAATAAAATATTTCATACCATTGTATTCTTTGGTTCTGCAAGAACGCTTCCCGAAAAGAAAGCAAAAGCAAATCTTAATGCAGTAAAGAAAAAGGTCAAAGCATCAAAAAAGATCGATTTAAAATTAACCAGAGAGTTAAAGAGCGCGGAAATGGATCTTCACATGTCAAAGTATTATGAAGAGACAGTTGAGCTTTCATATATGCTGACCAGGTGGGCAATGAATCTGGATAAGCCAAATAAATTTGTCGTATGCTCTGGAGGCGGTCCGGGAATCATGGAAGCAGCAAACAAAGGAGCATATAAAGCAAAGGGATTATCAATGGGACTTAATATTTCTTTACCATTTGAGCAGTATCCGAATCCATACATTACACCTGAGCTGAATGTTGAGTTTCATTACTTCTTCATGAGAAAATTCTGGTTTGCATATCTTGCTAAAGCATTGATAATAATGCCGGGCGGATTTGGCACACTGGATGAACTCATGGAAGTGCTAACTCTTGTGCAGACAAAAAAATTAAGGAAGAAAATTACGGTGGTTATTTATGGTAAAGAATTCTGGGATAAGATAATAAACATGAAAAGTTTAGTAGAGACAAACGTGATCTCTCCGGAAGATCTGAAATTATTTAAATTTGTGAATTCTCCTCAGGAGGCATTTGACTATCTTACCAAGAAGATCACAAAAAACTATGTGGTAACCAAATAGAAAGGAAAAAATGATAATCAGCATGACAGGTTTTGGGAATGCGGAAGGCGTATTCCGGGACAGAAAATATTCGATAGAGATTCGTTCGGTAAACAACAGATTTTCCGAAATATCTTTCAAATATCCGAAATATCTGTCTTCAAAAGATTTTGAACTTAAAGAAATAGTCAGGAAGAAAATTTCCAGAGGAAAGGTGAATATCTTTCTGAATGTGGATGCTGAAAATGAAACGCCGGCCAATCTGGATGCTGATGAAAATATTATAAATGAATATTTCAGTCTTATAAAAAAAATAAAAAAGATCATTGGAACTGATGAAGAAATAAAGATAGAACACATTCTGACATTCAGTGATCTGTTCACCTCCGGAGTTTCAAATGAGATAGATGAGGAAGAATTTAATTTTATATGTGATCTTTTGAATAAAGCGCTTGATGATGTAAACAAAATGAAGATCAAAGAGGGAGAAAGTCTGAAAAAAGATATCCTGGAAAGAATTAAGTTCATAGAAAAAGAATCCTCTGTAATAACAAAAATATCAAAAGACAGAATAAAAGCGGAAAAAGAAAGACTCCGGAAAAAGGTAGAAACTCTTGTTTCAGATAAAAGAATAATCGATGAGAACCGGCTGGAGCTTGAGGTAGTATTGCTTGCGGATAAAATTGACATAACAGAAGAGGTAATCAGATTAAGATCACATACAAAATATTTTACTGAATATTCAAAATCAAAAGAGCCGGCTGGCAGGAGATTGAATTTTCTTATTCAGGAATTGAACAGGGAAGTTAATACAATAGCATCAAAATCAACGGATGCGGAAATATCTCAGAGATCAGCCAGGCTTAAAGAGGAACTTGAAAAGATCAGAGAACAGCTGCAAAATGTAGAGTGACAGAAATAATAAGATTAATAAAGATATGTTATATGTAATAGCTGCGCCGTCAGGTGCGGGCAAAACAACAATTGTTAAAGAAATACTGAAGAAATATCCCGGACTTGTCTTTTCTGTTTCAGCCACAACAAGAAAAAAAAGAGAAAATGAATCTGAGGGTAAGGATTATTTCTATTTCACAAGGGAAGAATTTAAACAGATGATTGATAAAGGTGAGCTGGTTGAATATGAGATCCTTTTCAATGGTGATTATTACGGTACATTGAAATCTTTTGTAAATCAAAATCTTGAAAAAGGCAGAAATGTGATCTTCGATATAGATGTGAACGGAGCTCTGAATATAAAGAAGATCTACGGGGAAAAAGCGATATTAGTCTTTATAATGCCGCCTGATACTGATACACTGAAGGAAAGATTAAAGAAAAGAGGTACAGAAAGCACTGACCAGATAAATGAAAGGATAAAAAGGGTAGATTTAGAAATCGGAAAAAAAGATGATTTTGACTATATTGTAGTAAATGATAATCTTAATAAAGCAATATCTGAAGTAGAAGAAATTTTTAAAAATAACATTAAATAATTTAAAAAATAAATCATGTCAATAGAAACATTAGATCTTGATAAGTTTGAATCTAAAACAGCAAATCTTTATGAGTCAATCGTTGTAGCTTCAAAAAAAGCAAGACAGATAAATGATGCAATTAAAATGGAATTAAATCAAAGACTTGAACCTATAATTGCCAAAGAAACTGAAGATGATTCGATAATGAATCAGGATAAATTAAATATCTCTCTGGAATTTGAAAAAAGAGAAAAACCTACAATAGAGGCTATCGATAATCTCATGGAAGATAAAGTCAATTACAGATTTAAAAATGAAAATGAAGAAGAAGTAAAGTAAATCATTTTTTTTTAGTAATTCAGTTTTAAAATATCCCTTTAATACAGGGATATTTTTTTTTAATATTGGAGAAAATGCTTAAAGGTAAAAAAATATTGCTCGGAATATCCGGCGGGATTGCTGCATATAAGATATGCTATCTTGTCAGGATGCTAGTTAAAGAAGGTGCAGAAGTCAGAATCATAATGACGCCTTCTGCAGTGAATTTTGTCTCTCCCGTAACTCTATCGGCTCTTTCAAAAAATGAAGTAATTGTAAATATGTTTCCGGCTAATCCGGATCTCAGCAAAGCAGAAAAAGTAGAAACGAAGACCTGGCATGTGAATCTCGGGATCTGGGCAGATGTGTTTGTGATAGCGCCGGCAACTGCAAATACCATAGCAAAAATTGCATGCGGTATATGTGATAATTTTCTGCTAAGCAGTGTGCTTGCAGCCAAATGTCCACTCTTGCTGGCTCCCACTATGGATGATGATATGTATAAAAATCCTTCTACCAGAAATAATATTGAAAAACTTAAACAATATGGCTATAAAATTATTGATCCGGAATTCGGTGAACTGGCAAGCGGAATTTACGGAGAAGGACGAATGGCAGAACCGGAAAAAATTTCCGATTACATAAAAGATTTTTTTAAACATAAAAATGATCTGAAGGGCAGGAAGGTGCTTATTACTGCAGGTCCAACTATAGAATTTCTTGACGGAGTTAGATTTATTACGAATTCATCTACAGGAAGGATGGGATTTGAGCTAGCAAGGGCAGCCCGCGACAGGGGAGCGGAAGTAACTCTCATAACCGGTCCTGTTTCTCTTGAGAATATAGATAAAGTAAAAAGAGTAAATGTAAATACTGCGGATGAAATGCTCAGAAAAGTAAAAAGCAATATTAATAAAAAAGATCTTGTAATAATGACAGCAGCTGTTGAGGATTTTAAACCTGTTAATACCGTTAAGTCGAAAATTAAAAAAGAAGATAAGGACAGATTTGTATTCGAATTCAAAAAAACTGTGGACATACTTGAAAGTATCGGCAGGATCAAACAAGGATTTAAACTTATTGGATTTGCGCTTGAAACCGATAACGGAATAGAAAATGCGAAAGCAAAATTAAAGAAAAAGAATCTTGATCTGATTGTACTGAACAATCCTAATACTCCGGGAGCAGGATTCGGTAGTGACACAAATGTTGTGACATTGATAGACAAAACAAATACTGAGGAACTTCCGATAATGACAAAGTATGATGTTGGAAATGCAATACTTGATAAATACATTAAAATGAAATGAGCAAAAAAAAAATAATTGATGACACAATAAACTATCTTAAGTATTATAAAGAATACAGCAATTATCAGGTATTTTCAGATGAATTAAAAATTCTGACCGATGATCCTGTTTTTCTCTTAAGAGAAGTCAGTATTAAAGAAAAAGATGTAATTCCTGAAGAAAGCGGATCTGAAAAAGAAAGTATTCTATCAGCAGGTCAAGAAGATCCTGAAGTCAAAATAATAAAAGAAAAAGAATTTATCAGTGAACCGGTATCAGTAAGTGAAGACTGGAAAAATTGCAGCTCGCTGGAGGAATTTGAGGATCTGATAAAGAACTGTGATAAATGCAGGCTGCTTGCGGGGACGAGAAAACAGATTGTATTCGGAACAGGCAATCCGGATGCCGATGTTGTGGTCGTCGGTGAAGCTCCCGGAGCCGATGAGGATTCTCAGGGAAAACCATTTGTCGGAAGAGCCGGCAAACTGCTCACAGATATACTGAAAGCAATAAATTTCACCAGAGAGGAAGTTTATATCTGCAACATCCTTAAATGCAGACCTCCGGATAACAGAAATCCGGAACCTGGTGAGATTGTAAACTGCGAACCGTATTTATTCAGACAACTTGAAATGATCAGACCAAAATTGATACTGGCAGTTGGTGCATTTGCTGCTCAGACCTTGTTAAGATCCAAAGAACCTCTAGGAAAACTAAGAGGTAAATTTCATTTATATAACGGAATAAAAATGATGGTTACATATCATCCGGCTGCTTTACTCAGAAATCCAAACTGGAAAAGGCCAACATGGGAAGATGTACAGCTATTCAGAAAAGAATACGATTTATTAATTAAAAATTAAAAGTTCAAATATATTTAGATTTTATTTTGAGTTTTTATGCTGAAGGTGTATGGCTGATTTAGTTTATCAGAAACTATTCATATTTTGAAAAATTTATTAAAAGAGTTTATAAATGGCGAAAAAAAAATACAATAAAATAAAATCCGAGGATGCTGTTGATGAAACAATGATGTTTTCAGAGAACGGCAGGATGCCACCGAATGCGCTTGAGCTTGAACCAAAGATCTTAGGATGCGTGCTTATCGATAATGAGGTCATGAATGACATTCTTCAAATACTTGATCCGAAGCATTTTTACAGAAAAGTTCACGGAACGATTTTTCAGGCAATGATAAACCTGGACGGTAAGAAAGAGCCGATAGATCCGAATACATTAAAGGAAGAATTGAAAAGGCTGGGTAAGCTGGAAGAGGCAGGCGGCATAGAATATATTATTGAACTTACAACCTCGATCTCCACTTCAGCAAACGTAGAGTTTTATACCAGGATTGTTTTTGAAAAATTCATTCTCAGAAATCTGATAAGCATTTCTTCAAAGATAGCGGATAAGTGTTTTGATCCGACATCAAATACTTTTTCTATTCTTGACGATGCCGAACAGAAGATCCTGGATGTTTCCGAATCATTGTCTAAGAAAAAAATTCTATCAGTTAAAGATGAACTTCAGTCTCTGATAGATAATATGGCTGAGCAGAGAAATAATAAGAATTCCATAATAGGAGTGCCGACGGGATTTACTGAACTTGATGATATGACAGCCGGACTGCAGAAATCGGAGTTAGTTGTAATTGCCGGAAGACCTTCCAGCGGGAAAACTGCTTTCTCTATGAACATTGCCAGAAACGCTGCTGTGGATCATGGAAAATCCGTTGCTATATTCAGTCTCGAAATGTCATTCAGGGAATTATTACTCAGACTACTTGCCGGTGAAGCGCGGGTCGACGGGAAGAAATTAAAGACAGGTAAATCAAGAATAGAAGAATGGAACAGAGTGCTGCAAACATATCATAATTTAAAAACAAATTTGTATATAGATGATTCAAGTGAGCTTTCCATACTTGAAATAAGAGCAAAAGCCAGAAGGATGAAAATGGATTATGGTATCGATCTCATTATCATAGATTATCTTCAGCTTGTAAGAGGACCGGAAAATTCCGAAAGAAGGGATCTTGAAGTTGCTTATGTGTCAAGAGGTCTTAAAGCTCTTGCAAAGGAACTTGATATCCCTGTCATAGCATGCGCCCAGCTCAACCGATCAGTGGAGCAGAGAGGCGGTAAAGAAAAACGTCCGCAACTGGCGGATCTCAGAGAATCAGGAGCAATTGAGCAGGATGCTGACGTTGTCATATTTGTACACAGACCGATCATGGGAATGAAAGCCAATTCGGATGAACCTGAATATGAAGAGCTGAAAAGAAAAGCAGAGATCATAATAGGTAAACAAAGAAACGGTCCTGTAGGTGATTTTGATCTGGTGTTCCTGAATGAATATGCTAAATTTGAAAACAAGATCAGGCATCCGGTCATAGAGATACCGGGAGAAAGTCATAATGAAAGTCCATTTTAGTACTTAAGATTTAAAAGTTAAAATAAAAAAACCCGGGCTTTTTCAAGTCCGGGTTTCTTATTTCTGGAAAAAGTATCTTTTATAAATTAAGATTTCTTAGTGCTTTTTTTAGAGTCGCATTTTGAACCGTCTCCGCATTTTCCCTGAAGTCCTTTTTCTTTAACTGAAGCTGAAATAATTTCAGGAGTTGTTTCTTCTGCAGAGTATATGACCTTTACAGATGTCATTTTTGAAACATTACAAGTTTCGCCATATGAAATCTCTTTTACTCCTGAGATTCCCATCAGGCTTTCTGACATACCTGGTTTGCAACCGTCACATGAGATCTGATCAGTTACAAATTCATAAGTTGCTAATCCGTCCTGAGTTTCGGAGGAATTTGCGCCACCCATTGTTTGATCAGTGGTACTTGATTTCTGGGTGCATTTGGAAGAACAGTCTTTACCGTCTTTGTCATCTGCGATAACACTACTGTTATTTGTGTAAAAAAGAAATGCCAACACAAGCATTGCAACCATTGAAAAGCTGATTAAGAGTTTTTTCTTCATAGTTTTTTGAGTTTAGTTATTAAATGATTTTTTAATTTGTATTTACCATTACATTGGATCCAGATCAATTGAATTATTATTGTATTCTACATCTTCTGAACGTCTATCACAATCTTCATCTTCATCGTCATTATAACTGTCACACTCAACACTGACGTCATAATCTTCATAATCTTCATCATATTCTTCACTGTTTGCTTTGACTTTAGTCACAGGTAAATTTATCCTGATCTTATTTACACCGGAAATTTTATTGGTTGTACAATTCTGATTTACGTTATTATTCCAGTTAACGTTGAAATTTCTATTAGTATTTTTGTCCTTATTCTTATTTTTGTTTTTAATTTTAACCTTATTGCAATTTTCAGAAACCAATATCTGAATATCGGTGATGGATTCATCAAAATGTGAATTTAAAATTTCTACTTCACAATTCCCGGATTCCGATGAATTTTCAGTAACGTAATTAATTCTAAAACCGTTCCCTGCGTCATATGCCAGGATATTTTCTATACCCTGTTTGTTAATTCTGTCATTTCTTTTAAAATTCCTTTCAGCATCAGCTATCTGAAATTCATTGCAGCTCAGAATTTTATTATTTCCGGAATTAACAATATTATCTGTTCCATTAAAATCTTCTTTACCAACATTGATCAATTTATTCAGCTCTGATGTAAAATCAATGTTTTTATCAGGAAGTGGTCTTACGAAAGTCGCCTGATCAACAGAATTCATTTCCGAATACTGATCGTGATCAAATTCATTTTCATGTAAATAAAAATTTAAATTGTTTTTGCTTATTTTCGGAGCAGACTTTTTTGATATTTCATAAAATGGAAAACATTCAGTGGTCAGATACATATCCGGAGCATTGCTGCTGAGGATCGCTTTTACAGAACTCTGAATGTTTACCGGCAAATTTTCCCCGGCAATTAAATAAATAAATCCTGCCAGAAAGGATACAATGACAGACGATAAAAATCGTGACTTATCTTTCATGGAATTTATTTTAAATTAATGAGTGAATTGATTTTTAAGCTTGCTTAATATAAGGATTTTAATTTAAAAATAAAATTATTTTTTTCCATAATCTCTTATGTATTGTTCAATAGCTTCTATTCTGTGCTCGGGGTTTGGGTGAGTACTCAGAAATTCGGGCGGATTCTGTCCGCCGGATGCCTTTTTCAGTACTTTCATTACCTCTATCTGGGCTTCGGGATCATATCCGGTCTCGAATAAATATTTTACTCCGAATCTGTCAGCTTCAAGTTCATCTTCTCTGCCGTATTTCATATTTATCACAGAGCCGATATACTGAGCGATCGCATTTTGCGTCCCAGGATTATTTGGATCCATTGTTGCTAATGTACCTGCGGAGACAAGTCCCTGAGTCAGTTCTTCCTTTACCATATGCTCAGCCGAATGTCTTCCGATGACATGTCCAATTTCATGGCCGAGTACTCCGGCAAGTTCATCTTCAGTCTTTAGCATGTTTAGCAATCCCATTGTAATAAAAATCTGACCGCCCGGTAGAGCAAATGCGTTTACGGTTTTCGGATCAGCCAGCACATGAAAATCAAACTGATATTTTGATCTTCCGGCTTCTGTACCGTTTACAATTTTCATACCTACTCTTTCAACCATTGCCTTAACTTTCGGATCATTATATTCACCTCCCATTTGTCTTATCATCTGAGGCGCTGTCTGAAGACCGAGAGCAACTTCCTGCTCCTGAGTAAGACTGACTCTTTGCTTTTCTCCGGTTATCGGATTTATTTCGGTTTTACTATAATATGAGATCAGCGCAACTGCTGCTATTAAAATAGCAATTAGAAACCTTGGATTTGATAATATTCTTTTAATCATTTTTTTATAAAAATAGAATTATAGAAACTAGTATTTGCAATAATAAAATTACAAGATCCTTTTAATAACCACTATCGTTCTGTCATCGGAATATACTCCATGTGAAGAGAATTTTTCTACTTCCTGAATCAGATTATAGCAAATATCCTTGGTATTATGATCTTTATATTTTCTGATAAAATCCTTTATCCTGTCTTCTCCGAAGAACTCAAATTTTTCATTAGTTGCTTCTGCTATTCCGTCAGTATATAAAAGAAGAATGTCATTTTTCCTGAAATTTATACTATCGGAATAATATTTCTGATATGGCGCCGGTCCAAGCACAGGACCTGTGGATGAGAGCGAATCGATCCGGTCAATTTCAGATTTAAAAAACAAAGGAGGATTCTGACCTGCATTTACATACTGACAAAGCCCTTTCTTATCGGAAATAAGTTCGCAATAAAACAAAGTAACAAATCTTTCATAAGGAAATGTCTCATAAACAAGATTATTTATCCTGGAAACCATTGCAGTTATCTTTGTCTGATATTCTGCGCCCATCCTCAGAGCTCCCGAAACATACAATGACTGGGCTGCAGCCGAAAAGCCTTTTGATGCCGCATCACCTATTGCGATACCGACTCTTTCTTTATCATCACTTTCTAGATAATCAAAAAAATCACCGCCTACAATTTTATCAGGAAGAGATAATCCGAACATTTCATAATTTCCGAATTTAAGTTCGTGTTCGGGTAATATGCCTTTCTGAATTTCTCTTGCCTTTTCAAGTTCCACTATATTTTCCTTTGCACTGGATTCCACATACCTAGCCCTGAGAATAGAGTTCAAGGTCATGCTGATTATGTTCAGCGCATTCAGAAGATCCCCTTCAAAACTCTTTGCATTCAGAGCAATCAAATACTGATACAAATAATATGGCTCTTTATCATCATTCAGCTTGATTTTGAATCTGTATCCTGCGCCGGATGCGGAATACTGGTATATGCCTTTCTCAATAAGATATTCATCCGTTTCTTCCGCAATGACGGATCTGTATTGCCCGACTTTTTTAAACATTGGATATTTGTCAACCTGCACTTCGTATTTATCTTTAATTATATCAACATCCCCGCTCTGCTTTATAAGAATATAAGCCTTCTTATCTTCATTAAGCTTCCAAATTCTTCCGCCGTAAATGCGGATCTGATCATTATTGATGATCTGCTGAAGAACGTAACCGAGCAGTTCATCATCTGTGTCGATCTTAGGAGCTTCTTTTATTATATCCTCGAGTATTCTGTATAATTTTTTTTGATCCATTATAATTTAAGTTTCAGTTTTTATGTGTTTTTGGGTTTAAATTTCATGTCTAAATTTGCTTTATTTCTTTCATAATAGATCGAGCCTAATTCCGCTCCCACTACAAATATTACCGAGATGTAATATATATAAAAAATGCTGATTACTATGGTGGCATAAGCTCCGTATATCTTTCCGTAATTTGCGATCTTTAACACGTATATTGAAAACAGGTATTTTAATGCTTCAAAAAAAAGCGCTGACATAAATGATGAGAATAATATCACTTTTTTGTTATATCTCCAGTGCGGAACTAAAGCATATAACACATAGAACAATCCGAAAGATAAAATGTAAGCAATAATCATCGGAATAAGCTTCTGAAAAAATGTGAGAATAACTATTTCTCCGAATATTCCCTGGGAATATTCCTCAATGATCTGAAATCCCGAAGTGACTGCCATTGATAATATAAAAAGAACAACACTTATGATCACAAGCGCAAAATCCCTTATCTTTCCTATAAAATAATTCAGCTCGGTGTTTATGTTGTATATTTTTCTTAAAACTTCCCGCATTGCAGAAAACAACCCGCTTACGGTCCAGAATAATCCCGCAAGCCCGAGTGTTCCTGTCAGAAACGCATTATTAGAGAGTTCTTTTGTCCTTTCTGTTAATTCAAATATGAATCTGTCCTTGTACTGACCCGGAAGCGGTACGATACTGTTGAGATAGCTTATGAGTTTCTCCTGTACTTCTCCGCTCTCGAGATAATATCCAAGCACTGTTAAAAGCATCAGAGTAAATGGAATTATACATATCAGGATATTAAAGGATATACCCGATGACATTATCCAGATGTGGTCGGTATCAAATTTTTTTAATAATACATCTATGTAATGGTAAACAGTCCTGTAAACTTTCAGATCTTTTATCCGGTCTAAAATTTTTTTCATTCAGTGGTTTAGTGTCAAAATATGGGCGTGGTAAATTAGTTATTCCAGCTTTCCTGTTTTGGCTTCAACAGATTTAAGGAACTTTTCTTCAAAAACCGTTTCAACGGTTTTTAGAATGTAGCCGGATGTTACAACATCATCTGAAATGTGTTCAATTTCTTTTCTTACATTCAGATATGCCTGCTCTGTTCCTTTTCCGCTTTTCAATGGTCTGAGAAAATCAATTCCCTGCGCTGCACACAATATTTCTATTGCTATCACTTTCTTTACATTGTTTACAACGTCAAAGCATTTACGCGAACTTACCGAACCCATGGAATTGTGATCTTCCTGATTTGCGCTGGTAGGTATTGAATCTACCGAAGCAGGGTGGCATAAAACTTTATTCTCGCTTATTAAAGCTGCAGCAGTGTACTGAACAATCATGAGACCTGAGTTAAGCCCCGCTTTTTCTTCATTGATCAAAAATCTCGGCAATCCGCTCAGACTTCCGTCAACCAGTCTTGCTGTCCTTCTTTCACTTATGTTTCCGAGTTCGCTGATGGCTATTGCAAGAAAATCCGCTGCCAATGCCAAAGGCTCTCCGTGAAAATTTCCGCCTGTAATAAATTCTTTTCCATCGGTAAATATAAGAGGATTATCCGTTACTGAATTTATCTCAGTCTCAAGTACGCTTTTGCAATAATTGATCGCATCTTTGACAGCGCCATGAACCTGAGGCATGCACCTCAGCGAATAAGAATCCTGTACCTTTCCGCAGTTTTTGTGTGAATCTAAGATCTGACTTCCTTTTAATAATTTTCTTAAATTGTTTGCGGTTGCAATCTGACCTTTATGCGGTCTGACTTTCTGAAGTTTATCAGAGAATGCTTTCACGCTTCCCCGCATTGCGTCAAGTGACATGCTTCCCGAAATATCAGCTATCTTTGATAAATATTCCGCATCATAGACCGCCCTGCAAAGGTATGCTGACATCATCTGAGTTCCGTTTATAAGAGCAAGTCCCTCTTTTGCTGTAAGCTTTATTGGCTTAATTTTTTTCTTTTTTAAAGCTGAAATGCTGTCGGTAATTTCGCCGTCGCATTTGCACTGACCTTCGCCTATGACCGTAAGCGCGAGGTGTGAAAGCGGTGATAGATCTCCCGAACTCCCGACCGAGCCCTGAGATGGTATCAATGGAACGATACCGGAATTGAAAATTTTTATCAGATGCTGTAATAACTCAACTCTTATACCCGAATATCCTGAAGCGAGTGAATTTATTCTGAACAAAAGCATCAGCCTGACAATAAAGTCAGGTATATATTTCCCGACTCCTGCAGCATGTGAAAGTATAAGATTTCTTTGCAGATCGTGTATATTCTTAGCGGATATTTTAACATCTTTAAATTCACCGAAACCTGTAGTGATGCCGTAAATGATTTCATCATTGCTGATCCATTCCTCAACGAGCTTTCTTGAAGCTTTTACCTTTTTTTCGGAAGATCTGCTTAATGATATCTTCCTGCCCGTTATTACTGTCTGAACGGAATTTTCCACGGTGAGATTATTCCCCGTAATAGAAAAGATTGTTTTTTGCATTTGCAAATATACAAATGTAGTGAGGAATTATAAAGATAGAAATTATATGCGGAATGAATAAGAAATCAATAATTTCCGGATTAATTTAAAAAAGTTATAAGAAATTTTATTGCAGTCTTAAATCAGCATTCTTAAATTGATTTTCAAAATAAACCCGCCTGTTTTAAATTACCGAAATAGATTCAGAGTGTTGGCGATAGGTAAAAATTTGATGAATAGCCGTTCTACAAGAATAAAATACCCGGAGCGAAGGAGACTCCGCCGGGAAGAAAAAATAAGGTCTTTTGATAAGTAAATTGCATTAATTTCAATACTCCGAAACAAAGCTAATTATCACTTCTGATTATGATTTAAATCATAAAGACATAATTTTCATTCTTGATATTTTTAAGCAAATGAGAATTATGAAACTTTTATTTTATTCAATATTCTTAATAATATTTTCTGCAAAACCTGCTTCAGGTCAGTTTCAAATTTCAGGAAAAGTCCTGGATGAAAATTCAGAGTATCCTCTATCGGGTGCTGTGATAATTCTGTATCCGGGCGAACTTAGTACCGTATCGGATGACAGCGGCAGGTTTTCGATATGTAATGTTAATATTGAAAATGTTACAGTTAAAGTAAATATGATCGGTTATAAGAATGTTTCAATTTATAAAAAACTATCTGCCTCCGAAAACAACTTTATCATAATCAATCTTGCTGAGATGAATATCATGACCGGTGAGATTGAAGTCTATTCAACTAAAATTGAGCATCAGCTTAAGTACTCGATCTTTCCCATTGCTTTGGTTTCAAAAAAAAATATTGCCGGTGTAAATCCGGTATCTGTATCGGAAGTGATAAGCACAAAACCCGGACTTAATCTGATAAGGGACGGTATCTGGGCTACTGACATTAACATTAGAGGAATGAGCAGGGATAATATTGTAGTGCTTATAAACGGAAACAGGATCGAAACTGCAAACAATCTCTCGGCAAGATTATCGCTTGTGGATATGAATACAATTGAAAGGATCGAAGTGATCAAAGGCGGGACTTCATCGATCTATGGGTCGGGCGGTACAGGCGGAGTAGTCAGCATTACTACTCTATCAGGAAAATATGAGAAAAAATTTTCTCTGAATGGTGTTCTCTCCGGAGCATATGCGTCGGTTAATGAAATGACCAACCCCGGTCTGTCTCTTTATCTTAGTTCAGAAAAAATGTATGCAAATCTTTACACCATATTCCGGCAGGCATCTGATATGAAAATTCCTTCGGGAATTATTCCAAACAGTTCTTTCAGAGATTATGGTATTTCATTAAACTCGGGAATCAGATTCAGCAGGAATAATCTCCTGACACTCGATCTGCAGTTCATGAATACGCCTTATGCAGGCATTCCGGGCGGATATCCTTTGTTCCCAAATACAGCAACCGTTACATACGAGCCGGCGGAAAGACAGCTTGCAGCATTGACTTATGAAAACAGAAATGTTTCAGGTCTGATAAGCGATCTGTCGGTTAAGATATTTTTTCAGAATATTTTCAGGGACGTGAATGTAGCTCCTGACAATTTTGTTATTGTTCCGGGAACAGCCACCACTCCCGCAAGGAAGATCACGAATGTTTCAATTGATCCTGACGGCAGTCATTATTCATCCGGAGCCATCATAGAGGCAGAATTTGTAACAAATAGTAATAATAAACTTATTGGAGGCATTGATCTTTGGAGAAGAAAGCTTGAGACTTCAAGAGAACGGACGCAGATAATTGAAGTGCTTGATTCAAATAATAATGTTGTCTCGACTTCGATAATTCAGACCGGAGATATCCCGATCCCTGATTCCAGATATACAAGTATCGGACTTTTCGCGCAGGATCAGATAAGTATAATGAATGATAAGTTGTTTTTAGATTTTAGTGCCAGAGCCGATGGAATTTACATCTCAAATGAGCAATCCGTAAGTCCGCTATATGTGATCACAAACGGAGTCATCAGTAATTCTCCTGCAGATCAGATCGTGCTGTGGGAAGCATCTGCTTCCAGTGATCTTTCATGGAGTTTTAACTCAGGGGGGAATTACAAACTAAGCAGCGAACTGAATTACGCTTTGAATTTTTCTTATGCTTACAGATCTCCGTCACTTGAAGAAAGATTTCAGTATATAGATCTCGGAAATGTAGTAAGACTCGGCAATCCGCTTCTAAATCCTGAAACAGGATACTTTATCTCCACCTCCCTGAAATACTGGGGTGAAGATCTGAATCTTTCGCTTGAGTTGTATGCAAATTATCTGTCAGATCTGGTAACTGAAATTCCGGGAATTTATGAAAACAGAAATGCTTTCATAAAAACCAATATAGGCAGCGCGAGACTGGCGGGATTTGATGCAGAATGGGCTTATAATTTTTACGGAGGTCTGGTGTTCTATGGCGGTGCTTCGTTTGTAAACGGAGAAGACACATATAACGGTTCGGCTCTCCCGCAGATACCGCCGCTCAACGGAAATATTGGTCTGAAATATGATCTCAATAATTTGTTTAATTTAAATTTGAATACGTTTGTTTATGCTGCACAGAACAGAGTCGCACCGGGCGAAATCACAACTCCGGGATATGTTGTGTTTAATTTTTATACTGGCATAAATAAATTATTTTTAAGCGGTTATGAAATGGGAATTGATGCGGGAATTGAAAATATTTTCGATAATGATTACAGAGATCATTTGTCAACCGGCAGAGGCTCTGTCACATCTGAACCCGGCAGAAATTTTTTCTTTAAAGCAAAACTGGTCTTCTGATTGATTTCAATAAACCAATTAACCTGTTAAACATCATGGAATGGTACTGGCTTGCAATAGCATCAGCTTTATTATCCGCATTCTCAGCAATAATGCAGAAAAAGGTACTTGGTAAAATATCAGCTCTGAATTTTACTGTTATTGTTTCTGTCATCATTGCATTGCTGTCAACTATACTGGTCGGTAAAGTTGATCTTTCTTCTGCTGGATCTTTTACTATACCGGTGCTCATTGGTAAATCCATTATCAACGCAGCGGCATTCTTATGCATTATGACAGCATTGAAAAATCTGGAGATAAGCAGAGCTTTGCCAATACTTGCTGCCTCTCCTATGACAGTTGCATTGCTTGCATTTATATTTCTCGGTGAAAGTTTATCGCTTACAGAGGTCATGGGGATGCTGCTTATAGTTTCGGGAACATACATACTCGAACTCAAAAAAAGCGAAAACATTTCTGCGCCATTCAGGGTTTTTATTGATTCAAAATATCACAGGATAATACTGATAGCTCTGGGTCTGATGACATTGTCCGCAATACTTGATAAATTGCTTCTGACAAGTTTTAAATTACCGCCTCTTACATTTCTTGTTTTACAGAATTATTTCTTTTTGATAATATTCCTTCTGTTCAGAATTTTTAACGGTTTCAGGAATAAAAATGAAAAACTCTTTTCCGGGGTCAGTAAAGAAATACTGCTGATAATAATTTTTATAGCCATTGCTACAATAGGGTACAGATGGACACAGATTGAAGCAACAAGACTTGGTCCGGTCGGACTTGTGATAGCAATAAAGAGATTATCGGTTTTATTTGCTGTTGTGATCGGTGCTAAATTATTTAATGAGGAAAACTATCTGAAGAAGGTCATAGCAACAATAACAATAGTTGCCGGTGCATTGCTGATTTATGATTAAAACTATTTTCTATTTACTGCCGGCTCATCATTACTCTCAATATACGGTATCTCTACATATATTGTCGTTCCGGGAAATTTATCATTCCCGATCTTATTCGGACTGACGATTTTCATAGTACCGTTATGCTGCTCAACGATCTTTTTTACTACGGATAATCCGAGTCCAATACCTTCAACCTTATTTTTCTTTACATTACTTGCGCGGTAAAACTCATCAGATATTTTACTTATCTCATCAGGCGGTATGCCAATGCCGGTATCACTCAGAGAGATCATCAGCTTATCTTTGTTTTCAGAATCAGATATTTTTAATGTGACCTCACCTCCCGAAGGAGTGTACTTTATGGCATTACTTATTATGTTTGAAAAAAGAATTTTAATTAAACTTTCGTCAGCATAAATAGCTCTTTCTGTTTCTCTTTCATCTTCATATGTAAAATGAATATTTGCTCCTGAAAATTTATCTTTGATCTTTTCTATAATTCCGGTAACAATGATCTCAGGGTCTGTTTTGTCTTTTCTGATAACATCCAGAAGTTTGACTTTTGAAACTTCAATAATATTGTTTGTCAGACTTATCGACTCTTCCGATCTTTTTTTCATTTTCAGTAAAATGTCTTTCGCCTTATCATTGATATCTCCGGCTATGCCGCCGATCAGCAGATTCAGATAAGATACAATTGCAGACACGGGAGATTTTAATTCATGTACAACAGCCAGCACATACCTTTGTTTTTCCTTTTCGGAAAGTTCAAGTTCGTATATAGCTTCAATAAGCTGCTGATCCCTTTTATACAAAGCGCTTGCGAGATTATTTGAGAACATCACACTAACGAGCATCATCAGCCAGAATGTTATAAGATTAAGAAATACATAGGTTGTTTTTAAATTAATGATCGAACCTGTATTGGAAATCGGAAATTCGTCTATGAGTCCGAAGTGAACTGAGAGTGTCAGGAAAGAAAAAATCATTAATACGGTTAAAACTATTCCATAGACTAATCTGCCGGGTAATATCATGCTTCCGATGATTGCATGAAAGATAAAGAATAAATAGAAAGGGCTGTTGAGCAAACCTGTAAGATAAACCAGTATCATTAATGAAATAAGATCAAAGACTATCTGCAGAAAAGCGAATTTAATCGGATTGAATTTCCGAATGTCGTTCCGGATCCTACCGGAGTTGAATAGGTAAGAAAGCGTTAAGTTATAAATTAATGTAAGAATGAATATTGCTATAATTCCCTTATACTGAATGTTGCTGAGCTTTTCCCCGCTGAAAAAAACTATGAATACATATAAAGATGCAAGCATTACAACAGCTGCATATCTTAGTTTTATGAACCATTTATTTCTCTCGGATACAAGCTCCCATAAATAATCCAGATCTGTAGTATTTGCGGGGATAAGATTTATCATGATTTTTTTTAGTATTACAGCGGATATTCCTCCGTCCCGGTCTTACCGAAAACATTCTCTTAGCCCCGGAGTCTCAAAGGCAATATGATTTAAATCTTTGACATGCACTTGACTAATCTTTCAATCCGCCAAGGCTAATTTGAGGCAGAAGCTAAACAGCTATACCGGATATCCCGTTGTGACGGAATTTTGTTTAAAGATAATATAATTTCAATATTCCGGAATTTATCATAATTCCTGACCGGTAATGCACAACTAACAATTCCTGATTCCTGATTCCTGATTCCACTATTCAATACAAACTAATTTTTCACAAAATATATTTCCCTCTCTTCACATACTTCGTATGAAGCAGTTTATGCGATAACTTTCCTCCCGGTCCGTCAGTAAGGAATTTATTATAAATATATTTAATTCTTGGATTCTCATGTGACTTCCTTACCGGCATAGTCGATTCTTCCGCATAGATAGCCCTGGCTCTTAATTTTCTTATTAGTTCCGAGGTCGGTATCGGCTGTCCGCCTCCTCCGATACATCCGCCCGGGCAAGCCATTATTTCAACGAAATGGTAACCTTCAAGCTCACCTCTGATCAGCATTTTCATTACATGATTTGCATTTGCCGTTCCGTGCGCTACTATGAATTTTAATTCAACTCCTTCCAGATAACTGAATTCATCTTTACAGTTTTCGAGTTTAATTTTAGCTTCTTTTATTCCTTTCATACCGCGGCAGACATCAATGTTTAATCCTTCAAACGGAACAGGTCTTCCGGTCACTAATTCATATACAGTCCTTAACGCAGCTTCCATGACGCCGCCGGTAGCACCGAATATTAAACCCGCGCCCGAAGCATCTCCAAACGGTTCATCAAAATTTGTTTTCGGAAGATCGGGTAATTTAAGACCCGCCTCTCGTATCATCTTAGCCATCTCTCTTGTGGTCAGTCCGTAATCAACATCTTTATATCCCGATGAATTCATCTCCGGTCTGTTGCATTCAAACTTCTTGGCGGCACATGGCATCAATGCAACTGTCACAATGTCTTTCGGTTCGATACCGGATTCCTGAGCATAAAATGTTTTTATTACCGCTCCGAACATTTGCTGAGGGGATTTTGCCGTTGATAAGTATTCCAGTCTTTCGGGATAAAAATGCTCTATGAATTTTACCCAGCCGGGTGAGCATGAGGTAAACTGCGGGAGCTTTACACTTTTGTCTTTATCAACTATAACTTTTTTGAGCCTGCTAAGAAGCTCAGTGCCTTCTTCCATGATTGTCAGATCGGCAGAAAAATCAGTATCAAAGACCATGTCAAATCCCATTCGTTTGATCGCAGTATTAAGCTGTCCTGTCATCGAAGTTCCGGCGGGTAATCCAAACTCTTCACCTATAGCTGCTCTCGGTGAAGGAGCTGTCTGCATTACTACATGTTTGGACGGATCTTCAATTGCTTTCCAGATCTCGTCCGAAGGATCATTGGCATGGAGCGCTCCGGTCGGACATCTGTTGATACATTGTCCGCAGTTTATACATATTACATCGGCAAGCGGTTTATCCATGAACGTTGATATCTTTGTATCGTAACCTCTGTTGATGGCTTCGAGAACGCCGACTTCCTGAAGATCTATGCATGTTCTCACACACCTTCTGCATAGAATGCATTTATCCATATCTCTGATGACTGCTGCCGAAGATTTATCGATCTCAAATCTCGGTTCGCATATGTGACCGAACTCATAACTATCCACTCCGCATTCCCTGGCTATTGTCTGAAGTTCACAATTATTGTTTCTTACACATGAATAACATTCGCCGTAATGCTCGCTGAGAAGCAAGTCAGCCATATGCTTTCTTGCTTTTCTTACCTTGTCGGAAAATGTTTTAATTTTCAGGGGAGAGGTAATGGGAAAAGCGCAGGCAGCCTGCAGAGTTCTCATGCCTTCAACTTCCACCATACACATTCTGCAGTTACCGGCAATGCAGAGATCTTCATGATAACATAATGTAGGAATGTAAACATTGTTCTCTCTGCATACATCGAGTATGGATTTTCCAATATCAACTTTTAAATTAACTCCATTCAGCTCGACACTGATCTGAGCTCCGATCCCTGTTTTCGAAACAGGATCATCGACATTCATCGGTCTCTGAGCTACGGGACTTCTTAATTCCTTTTTCATTATTTATATCAAAAATTCTTTAATTAATTTTTACTGAATATTTCATCTTTAAAATTTTCAAGTATTGATAAGAAAGGATTCGGACTTGTCTGTCCGAGTCCGCATTTGGAAGCGATCTGCATTGTCCTGCCAAGATCTTTGAGCTTATCAATATACTCCGGTTTGTAATTTTTATTTTCAATCATTTCCACACCTTCTAGTAATCTCACATTCCCAATTCTGCATGGAGTACACTGGCCGCATGATTCTTCCACAAAAAATTTCATAAAGTTCTTGAGTACTTCAAGCATGCTCCTGTCTTTATTAAAGATCATTACCGAACCGCCTGTTGCAATATCCTCATAAGCAAGCGTTCTGTGAAATTCAGAAACCGGAAGACATACACCTGACGCGCCGCCGATCTGCATGGCTTTAGTATTTTCTGCGCCGGTGAGTTCTAATATTTCTTTTAAGGTCGTTCCCCATGAGACTTCATAAACACCTGGATACTTGCAGTCCCCGGACACGGATATCAGTTTCGATCCGGAAGAATTTTCTGTGCCGAATTTTCTGTACCATTTGCTTCCTTTCATAATTATGTGCGGTACAGATGCCAGAGTCTCAACATTATTAACAGAAGTCGGGAATCCGAGATAGCCTGTATTTACAGGGTATGGCGGACGGTTTCGGGGTTCTCCTCTGTGTCCTTCGAGTGATTCGATCAAAGCAGTTTCTTCGCCGCATACATAAGCTCCCGCTCCAAGTATGATTTTAATATCAAATTCCAGATCCTTACCGCAGATGTTTTTTCCGAGTAAATTTTCTTTTCTTAGCTTATCAATATAGTCTTCAAGAAATTCCTGTAAATATGAATACTCAGCTCTCAGATATACTATACCATTTTTCGCGCCGGCAGTATATCCGGCAATGATCATTCCTTCAAATACCAGCCATGGATATTCAAGCAGCAGAACTCTGTCTTTGAATGTACCCGGTTCGCCTTCGTCCGCATTACAGATAATGAATTTCTGCACCGCATTAGCCGCTGCTGTGAGCATCCATTTTGTAGAAACGGGATATCCCGCTCCGCCTCTGCCTTTAAGACCGGAATCTTTCATTTCAAACAGGATATCTTGGCGATCCATTTCAAGCGCTTTCTTTACCGACGAACCTTTTTCGTATTCTGAGAATAATACAGGTCCTGATCTGTTGATCTTACTTGAGTTATTCATTTTAATTTTCTTATTAAATTTAATGCTGTCTCTTTATTAACTCTTTCATGGATCTTATCATTTATAAGTATCGAAGGACTTTTGTCGCACATTCCGAAACAGCTGGCATATTCGAGAGTAACTCTTCCGTCTTCAGTGGTCTGGTCAAATTCAATTCCGAGTTCATCCCTGAGTGCTTTGGCAATACCTTTGCTCCCGTGAAATTCGCAAATAATATTCTTGCAGACTCTTACAATGTTTCTCCCCGTGGGCTTATCATATAAAAAAGCATAAAAGGAAATAACACTGTTGACCTCGACAGGATGGATGCTAAGCAGACCGGCAACAACCTGCTGAGAGTATTCATCTATGTAATGGAATTTTTTCTGAATTTCCTGAAGAATGGGAAGTAAGGATTTCCTTTCACTGCCCAGCTTTTTTACAAGTTCGCCTATAAATTCATTCCGTAAAAGTTTACCGGATTCACACATTTTCAATTACTTATCCTTTCCGTTTAGATATTTTTCAATTGTCTTTAAAAGTAGCTCCGGCTCTGCAGGTTTATCTATGAACTCTTCCGCGCCGATCATTTCATTTTTACCGAAATCAAAACCCAGCGCATTTGAAACAGACGAATAAATAATTACCGGTACATTGATTCCATTCTTTCTTAATTTTTTAAAGAAGAAAAATCCGTCGTCCGGATCATCCATCATAATGTCAAGTATTATAAGATCGGGTTTGTTTGCAGTTGCGGAATCGAATCCTTTTTCCGGATCATTTTCGGAATAGACCCTGTAGTTTTTTGATTCGAGAAGTAAGGTTAAAGCTTCAACTATATCAAGGTCGTCATCGATTATTAAGATTTTCTTGTCCATTATTTTTCCTGAATTTTGCTTATTCAAAATTAAGGAATAATGAATTTATGTAGTATGATTGGAGTCATACTTTTTGAAATTAATGAACAATATTCAATGTGCAATGCTCTATCTGCTGTGCTGGATTTGAAGCAGTCCTGTCCAAAATGATTAATAAAAATTATTTTAATTGACCGCTTATGATCAACAGTAATTGATAATTTTTTTTTACCACGATTTATCACGAATAAATAGTATTACAATTTTTGGGAATGAGTAAAAATCTGTTTTAATCTGTGAATTGTCCTTCTTACCAGAACGATTAATAAAAATTACTCTTTATCTGAATATAGAAAAATCCAACCGGCTTTCTTTTGAAAGATCAAAAGAAAGCCGGCAAAGAAAAATCTCCCTCTGGTGATAAATTGCCGGAAATTCATTCGCTTTGGCGGCAATTTATCACAGGAGGGTTGTTTTATTTCACAGCCCGGAATCTTTGATTCTGAAATGAATCTTAAACAAATATTAATTTTACAAAATGCTTTGGACACCTTTAAAAAGGAATCTATCAAGAGAAAATAAAATACCTTTGAGTAA
>CALMST010000082.1 GCA_937872315.1 uncultured Ignavibacteria bacterium
AATTTCACTTTATAAATAATTTTTAATTTTTATATTAACTTTAAAATATCCCTGAATCCTTTAACATATATTATGAACAGACGTGAATTCTCAAAAAAACTATTAGCAACCGTCACGAGCTATGCCCTGATGGATTCTCTGTTTGCAGCCAATGCATTTTCCCGCCTTATCAAACCGCTTACTTCTCACTGGGCAATTCAACTAAATGAATATTGCATGGATTTGAAAAAGCAATCGATCTCGCCCGCCGAATGGCAAAGCCTGATCGAGAATCTTTACAGGGAAATATCTTTTGAGGAAATTCTTAAATTCATAAATTTTGACAATCTCATAAACGGATTTGATTTTCCTGATCTCGGAGTTAATACAAAACCCGTTAAATTCCCGAAGCTATCGGGCTTGCCTTCGCAGACTGTTTTTGTGAAAAAGATCTTCGGCATGAAAAAGGACAGAGCCATTATCCCTCATGGACACAGTAATATGGCTTCGGCCCATCTCATCCTTAACGGAGAAATGCATCTGCGTCATTACGAAAAGATCAGGCAGGAAGATAATACACTGATCATACAACCTTCCATAGATAAAATAATTGGTATAGGTGAAAGCTCCTCAATTTCAGACGAAAAGGATAATGTGCACTGGTTCATAGCAAACACAGACACAGCTTTCACTTTTGATGTTATAATGGTGGACCTGGGCGGAGAGAAATATGACATTCACAATATAGACATTTATGAAAAGCAGGATCTGTCTGACGGAACAATGCGCGTTCCGATCATTGACGTGAATACTGCTCTCGAAAAATACGGCAAAGAAACTCATCATTTTATTATTGAACCCTGAAAATACCCGGAATGAATTCCGGGTTCATTCACTTAAAATACTATCGCATTGAAATGAATTCAATTCTTCTGTAAGGGTTTTGAATAACATATCCATAACACGGGAATAAGTTTTGCGTATAGCTTTTATCTGAAAATTTTGAACTGCATAATTCCAAAATATTATTTATTTAAACGCATTGTAGATGCCAAGATCTATATAGATAAGCATTTCAAAGAATCACTTAGCATAAATCAGCTGGCAAATATCAGCTGCTTTTCAAAATATCATTTCATAAAACTTTTCAGAGAAGTATACGGAATAACCCCAAAGCAATATCTTATTTATAAACGTTTCAATGAAGCAAAAGAACTTCTGAAGTCTGCAGAATCCGTTGATAATATCTGCTTCAAAGTCGGCTACTCAAGTACAAATACCTTCACTGTTCATTTCAAAAGCATCACCGGCTTATCTCCAACAGGGTGGAGAAAAATAAACTGCTCAACTCCTAAAGGTTCATTTATTCCACGTTGTTTCCTCCGGTAAAATCAATTTTCGCAATTTCGGATAGGTATAAATAATTTAAATAATTTAATTTTACATAAATAAGAAACTACATGATCACTAAATTCAGTCATTACAGCGTGTTTGTTTTGAATCAGGAAGAAGCTCTGAAATTTTATACGGAAAAATTAGGGTGCAGCATTAAGACAGATACTTTCAGAGGTGATTACCGCTGGCTTACTGTCGTTTTTCCTGAGCAGCCGGATGTGGAGATCATTCTTGTGCCTGTAGAAGAAGGTCCTCTTTTTGACAAGGAAACAGCGGAAGCTATATCAACTCTTGTAAGAAAAGGCGCGTTTGGAATGGGTGTCTTACATACCAGAAATATTTATGCGACTTTTATCGAAATGTCAGAAAAAGGAGTGAACTTTTTAAAAGAACCAGGGGAAATACAGTTTGGAATTGAAGCGCTCTTTGAGGATAATTCAGGTAACTGGTTCTCTCTCCTCCAGAATGATCAAGACGGTTAAGTCCTGGTGTTTTTTATATTTGCGGAAAGCATTGTCTGAATATTTATTTCAATTTTCAAACAACAAAACATGAAAATTTTAATTTTGATAATTTCATTTCTCGTTACAGCAGAAAAATTTTCTGTCGCGCAAGAGTATGATTTTTCCGGGCTGGAAAAACATTTTCAATCCTATATCGATGATGGCAGACTCCCCTGCGCTTCGATACTGATCATCAAAGAAAATAACATTATTTATGAATCTCATTTAGGTCTGCAGGATAATGAATCCGGCAAGCATGTTTCCGCAAATACAATTTTTCGTCTGGCCTCTTTGACCAAACCTGTAACTGCTGTTGCTGTTCTTACTCTTGCTGAAAATGGTCTTATAGATCCTGATGATTATCTGTACAATTATTTACCGGAGTTTAAAAATTTGAAGTTTTACAATTCAGATGAAGAGATTACTCCCGTTACGATCAGACAATTACTTACTCATACATCCGGAATGTCGAGCGGACTTGAACAGGATGAAGTTGGTCAGCTATACAGGGAAATGTACAAAAAAGACATTTCATCCCTTGAAGATTTATCAAACTCAATTGCAGGTCTCCCTTTAGCAGAAAAGCCCGGTACGAAATTTATTTACTCACATTCAAGTGATGTGCTTGCTTACCTGGTAGAGAAAGTATCCGGCTTACCCTTTGATGAATATCTCCGGGAAAATATCTTTAAACCTCTTGAGATGAACAGCACAGGCTTTACGGTCGATAAAGAAGAGATTCAGAATGTGGCTTCGCTTTATGTGATTGAGGATTCAAAGCTTAGCAAGGCAGGCAATAATGAAGATCTTACTGACAGGATCACAAATTTTCCAAAAGGAAACGGCGGCTTACTTTCAACTGTTCATGACTATTCAAATTTCTGCCTGATGCTCTTAAATGAAGGCGAATTCAACGGGAAACAATTCCTTAAAAAAGAAACTGTAAAAGAACTGAGGACAAACCAGATCCCGGAAGATAAGCTCCCGATTACAATTGCCGGTGTCACCATGAGTGGTATGGGTTTCGGATACAGTGTGGGAGTAAGTGTTGAACCAAATCCTTTAGGAGTAATTCCCGGGACCTTCGGCTGGATCGGCGGTTCGCATACGCAATTCTTTATCGATCCGGTAAATAAGATAATTGGCATTATGTTTTCACAACTTGGCAGAGCACAGAACAGCAAAGCGATTCCCGAATTTAATCCTTTAGTTTATGAAGCACTGGGAATCACAAATTAGTAAAAGTATTACAGATCTTTTTTATTGAATATTATTCTCAATACATTTTAATGATTCAGATAATTTTTTATTTTATGATTAATTTTCATAAAGTAAAAATTAATCAATATGAATTTCAATACACGTCTTAAGGCATCATTATTATTTGCTATTACAATTCTCGGATTATCAGCTCTCAACAGTTTCGCTCAGGATGGAATTAAGTTTTCAGAAATTTCAGATGCGACACAAGAAACAGCAGACTTATACATTAATTATTATTTCAGTAAAGAGTTTGATATGATGTCAGAGTATATGCATGATGATTTCAGCTTTCAGGATCCGACAGCAGCTCTGATCTTTGGAGGCAAATTACAAACCCCGAAAGATACCGCTTTAAATTTCTTTAAAACCAATTACGCTTCAATTCTGGAAATGAAACCGGCATATATTAGAAAGATCTACTCGGGTGAACAGGCAGTCTATGAAATGAATCTTCTCTGGAGTTTTAATACAGAAAAAGGTAAAATTTCTATAGATATGCCCCTGGTTACAATACTGTCCCTTAAAGACGGCAAGGTTATAAACCACAGGGATTACGGTGATTATACCGAATACGTAAAACAGTTCAATGATCAGATGGATAAATTTAATAAGTAGTACATATTATGAACAGCAAAGTAATTTATTTACTCACGGGACCAAAAGGAAGCGGAAAATCTTTTACAGGTAAAATTATGGAAAGAGAATTCGGGATCAGATTCATCAGGGTTGAAGACAAAGTAAAAGAGATAAAAAAAGACAGACAAATTGATGATGAATCTTATCTGGAGGAAGTATTTGTTGAGATAGAGAAAATGGTCAGAGAAGCTTTGACTGTTCATGATAAAATTGCATTTGAATCCACAGGCCTGACAGCCCATTTTGACCGCATGCTTAAAAACCTGAAAAAGGATCATAATGTAATTACAATCAGTGTATATGCTAATGAAGAACTTTGTATTAAAAGAGTGAGATCAAGAGACAAGTCTGTTCATATTGATGTTTCAGACGAACAGGTTAAATTAATTAACAGAATGGTTATTGAAAAAAATATGATCACAGATGCGGTTATAATCAACGATAATATTAATGAAGAAGAACTAGTTGAAGAGATCAGAGAAATTGTAAAGAATATTTCATTATAACCAACTAGCCTTCCCAAACAGGCAGCCTGTCCGAAAACAATTGTTTTGCCTCAAATCCGCCGAAGCGGATTTGAAGCAGTTAAGAAGAATTTATTTTCCGATTATCCGGAGGTTTGAGAAGGAGAAGTGAAAGTTACGGAGATTATTCTTTTACTTTTTTTTTAAGAATTTGCATTGTTATTTTATCTCGAGATGAAAGAAATTTTAATAAATATTGATAAAGATATTCTCGGAGGCACACCTGTCTTTTACGGTACAAGAGTTCCAATAAAAAATCTATTTGACAGTCTTGAAGCAGGAGAAAATATAGATGAATTTCTGGAAGATTTTGAAGGAGTTTCAAGAGGTCAGGTAATTAAGATTCTTAAACTTTCCGAAGATTTAATCAAATCCTCAAGAATATCACTATATGAAAATCCTGCTTGATGAATGTGTTACGAAAAAGATAATTCCATTTATCAGGGATCATGAAATTATGACTGTTTCACAAATAAAATGTAATGGTTTGAAGAATGGTTAGTCGCTGAAAAGAATGGAAGAACATAGTTTTGAAATGCTGTTAACAATAGATAAAAACATTAACTTTCAGCAGGACATATCAAAATACAAAATAATCCTTGTAATAATAAATTCCAGATCATCTGCAATTGAAACTCTTTCTGCATATATTCCAAATTTAATATCAAAAATAAATTTCTTTGAGAAGGGTAATACTTATACCTTAGATCTTTAATTATTAAAAAATTTTGAAAACGTCAACAAGAATATTTTTATTACTTTGGATATTATTTTGGACAGCAGGTTTAGTTTTTACAATTTTTATAATGCCTGATAAAAAAGAAAAAGATAATATATTCATAGAAAGAGAATTTAAACCTTCAGTGGAATTCGTAAATCAATTTAAAAAATCAAACAATAGATTTCCAACTTACAGAGAATATTATATCTGGGAGAGAAATTTTTACAAAGATTACAACAGTGACCTGACTCAAAAAGAAGATTCTATGATTGCAGGATTAGGAACAATACATTATATAAGAAAACATTCCGATATAATTATAGAAGATCAGTATAAATTTAAAGATGTTGACTGGTCAAAAGTTTTTTCAATCTCTGTCTGGAACGGAGATTTTACTGAATATTATTTTTCCTGGTTAGACAATTATGAACGAATTAATTTATCCCCCTGGGATATTATTAAAAATACTACACTTTGGTTTTTAATAATTTTAATACCTTTATTAATTTTATTTTTTGACAAAAACAAAAAACCCAAAAAATCCTTCTAGACAATTTAAAGTCCTATTGATTATTCACTTTAAAACCATCATCTTCTTCACTGCAGTAAAACTATTTCCGTTTCCTTCAGCGCTGATCCTGTAAAAGTAAATACCGCTTGCCAGTCCCGAAGCATTAAGATCAATAGTATAATATCCGGCAGCTTTATATTCATCTACAAGCGTTCTTATTTCCCTGCCCGATATATCAAAAATTTTCAGACTGACTTTACTGTCGTAAGGTATTTCATAACTGATCTTAGTCACAGGATTGAATGGATTCGGATAATTCTGTCCGAGTGAAAATTTATCCGGTATTCCAATGACTACTTCTTCAGTCAAATTGAAATATTCGAAGTTGCCGTTGTAATCTGTCTGCTTAAGTCTGTATTTGTATTTCCCTGACACAAGATCTTTATCTTCAAAA
>CALMST010000083.1 GCA_937872315.1 uncultured Ignavibacteria bacterium
TTGGTTTTGGTTCTAACATTTCAATACTCCTTTTTTTAGTTTTATTATTGGAATACTGATTTATGAGATTTTAAAATTTAAAATGCAAATTAAAGTATCGGAAGGGTTTGAAGCAGGAAATGGGGAAGTCTAATTAAAAAAATTTATCGAGTGGAAATAAAAAGACTTGACTTATTAATTCAGGTTATTTATGTTTATAACCTAGTAATTTAAAGTTCTTTGACAAGGCCGGAGAAACTCTTTTTTAACTAACGAAATGGACTGTTTCAGTTTCAGTCATTTCAAACTAAATCTTAAACAATATTAATCTAAAGTAAAACTGAAATTTAAAATAATAATGCATTGACATTTAATTCCTCGTCAGATGCATTTCCGAACGAACCAAGGATTTCACTATTGAAATCCACCCGCTCAGTCCTGAGCAAAAATTAAAATCCAAACAATAATAATAGCAAGAATTAATAATATCCATTTTACACTTTCAGCTTTAATGTTCTTGCTAATTGCTTTAAAAACAATCTTATCGAAGATCTGATTCGAAATTATTTTCGGATATAAATGCACTTTCCTGAACTCGGAGCACACTAAGTTGTACCGATTGGGGAGAATTAAGTGTGTTTACACGTCCTTCCATATACTTGTGATAATACTCACAAATAAAATGAGAAGGAATTTAATAAATTTAATTTAAAATAATGTCACATAAACATATATATGTTGAGTCATTGGACTCAAAAACTATTGATGATATAAATGATTCAATAGACGATCTCGAAAAAAAGGCAGGAGAACAATTCCTGGAGTTAGAAATGAAATCTCCTACTGGAGATATTCATGATGCATCAGAAATATCAGCAACAATACATGATACTAAGAATGTGAATATGATACCAATAGTAAGTGGTAATGTTGACATCGCCTGTACAATCCTTACAGCTGCTGGAAAGCCAGGTTCTCGTGAAGCAAAATTTGGAACAAAATTCAATTTAAGCAAAGATGGTCCATATCCTACTTCTACAACTCCTTCTGGATTATCCGATGAAGATAAAACAACATATGAAGCTCTAACTGTAATGACAGGGAAAGGTAAAACCATCTTAGAATACATGAAAAAAGGTAATCCTATTTCAACTGCCGAAGCTAAAAAATGCAGGATAATTGACAAGATACAAAAATTCAAAAGTAAATACAGACAAAAGAAACAAAAAATCAGAAAGGCAGATACTACTGTTCAGAATTCACAAAGTAATACTGTTCTTTCCGATCCGTCGGTATCAAATCAGAATTCCATACCCTTACCTGAGGAAAATAAAATCAAACAGGCAAGTGTAGGTCAAACAAATGAGAATCAAAGTGCACCAAATGCTTCAAGAAGAAGCAAAAGGAAAATAAACAAATAGTCATTAACTCAAAGCGGGAAGCTGAATGCTTCCCGCATTTTAAAATAAATTATACTTATTTCTTTAAAAAAATTTCAAAACAATGAAAAACGATTTAACAAGCGATATAAATATATTACAAAAACTGTTATACAAAGGATTAGAAAAATTTGAAAGACAAGTAATATCTTCTATAGCCAACCATAAAAATGAATCTGTTTTGATTTCAAAAGCAAAACTGGCAATTGAGAATAAATTACCAACAGTGGCTTTAAGGTTGTACAGAATAAGCCGTTTTTATAAAATACAAACGGTGGAGGATCCTGAATTGCTGGAGACGTTCAGGCACTTCAATTCTAAGGATGATGCCGTTTTCTTAAGGAACGCTTTTGGAGAAGGAGATGATGTAGATATTCCGACACTTGGAGAATTTTATTATTATTTATGTAAGACAAAAGTTGACGAATATGATAGAAGAGATATGGTATTAAGAAGACTTACAGATCAGAAGAATACCAAATACTCTGATTTTTTAAATTTGGGTATGGTTCTTACCAGCCCTGAATATTATGATGAAGATTTAAAAGAACAAATTGATACATTTTCTGGAGTAGTTATATATAAGTATCTGATTAAATATGTACAAGAAATTAAATCATCCGGAGTTTATCCGGAAAACCTAAAAGCAGAATTCAAAGAACGTTATAAATATTTTGCTGAAGGCATTAAAAAATGGGCATTTTTAGATAACGAAATTAAAGATAAAGCCTTAGTAGAAGATGTGAGATCACTGGCATTAAAGAATAATTACAAAGCAATTCCAATCAAAGGAAAAAGAGCTATGTTAAGTAAGCTTTCTGAATTATACGAATACCATGACGAATGTTATTTAAGATTTTGCAATAATAGTTATGTATTTAAAGGATGAAATTATATGACCGCAATATTAAAAATAAATTATTCAAACAGTACAATAGTGCAGCAGGCACAAAACTATACAGATATTTACAGGATACTTTCAGAGTATGTGGATAACAGCATAGACGATTCAGAGAAATTGTATATAAACTCCACGGACAGTTACAGTCGAAATATCAAAATAAATATTTCAAAATCCGGGACGGCTAAAAAAACACAAGCTATAACAATTACCGATAATGCTAGCGGTTATAAGATAGATCCAAATGAGACTCTGACAATTTTTGATTCATTAAAACGGTCAGATCCAAAAACAAATGGTATGTTTGGCATGGGTATGTTTTCATTTCTGGCAATATGTAATAAAATGATGGTTGAATCAAAAATAAGTGGGAGTAATAATATATACTCGTTCGAAATTACAAATAAGACATTTGAAGTATCCAAAGAAAAAGTACCTGAGTTTGAACTAAAAACATTTCCTGCTCAGGGTAATATCAATTTAAGTTACACAAAAATAACTTTAAAAGAATTCTTACCGGGGAAATTTGAGGAAATTGACTTATCAAAATTTAAAACAGAGGTTGAATCACATTTTGAATTGATTCTTAAACGGAAAAACATATCAATAAATTTTCAGGTTAATAGCCAAAACCAAATGACTGCCGAATACTATGACTATTCTAAAGTATCAACTACTAACTTTACAAAATCTATAGACAAACTATACAAAACTAAATCGAAAAAATTTAAAACGAAAACTGAGATCAACATCAGTAAGAATCCCTGCAAAATATTGCTGGCAGTTTCGAAAAACATGGAATTAAACAGGGAGCCAGTATTCGTTTACAAAGGTCGTCGCGTTATAGAAGTTTCAAAGGTTGATCAGTTCCGCACCAATAATAGAACATCCATTTGGTCGAACCCAAATGTAACCGGTTATATAGATGTAACCGGTATATTGGAACCTGTTCCGACTCGTAAAGACTTTAAATGCACTCCTGTTGCTAAGGCTTTGTTTCAAGAACTCAACAAAATTGAGCCTGAGATAAAGCTTTTCATCGAGAATGAATCCAGGTTAAATCTCTCTGCCAAACATAACTATATCGAATTGAAAATTAATGATGCGGTGAATAATTATTTAAGAAGATCAGACTTATTATCTGAAACTGGAAAAGTTTATAAGGAATATACTTTAAACAGTTATTACAAAAAGCTACCCAGGGATTACAAAGTGAATTTAGTTTCTCCGGTTAATTCCCAAAAAAATGTAAATACTCCAAATTGTCCTCCTATGAAATCAATAACTAAAAGAGAAAGGAATAATAAAATTACAATCAAAGTACCGGATCATAAAAGTGGATCATCTAGTATTAATATCAAGATCGACAATGAAAATTTCCCACAGACTGACATTTCAGGAATTCCTCTGAGATCTATATATAGAGATAATAATATAATCATCTTTCAGAAACATCTGAATTTTCAGGAAAAATTACCACAGTCAAGAAAAGATACTTTGAAAATTAATGATAAGATAATTCACTATATAGCAATGGAGATCATAACACATTTGTATCCAATAACAGAGAACATTGCAAGTGGTAATCTGTTTGTAAAGTTTGCCAGTTATGTTTATGAATTGGAGAAATCATTGTATTCAATTAATGGAAACAAAATTATATAAACTCAATAATGACGCAACTACCAAAATATTTTTTAACTAAACCTATTAACAATATCAGAAAATGGTATAATATATATATAGAATACTCTATGTATCGGAAAATAATTAGTCTGAAAGAGTTCAGGCTTCTCTTTATAATACTTTTAACTCTCTGCTTTATGCAGGATCAACATAATGCTTTAAACAACAATGACGACCGATATAATTTGCTTAGTATCAACGCAGTAAGCAAAAAATTAAAAT
>CALMST010000084.1 GCA_937872315.1 uncultured Ignavibacteria bacterium
GGGACATTTGTCACTATTTCAACAAGATCATCCGCTTGGTCTGTATAAAAGAACCTGCTTCAATCCTGTAAAAATAAATTCCGCTTGAGAGATTACTTCCATCGAAATTTGAAATATAACTTCCGATTCCTTTGAATTCATTTACAAGTACTTTTACTTCTTTACCAATTGAATTATATATTGTAATCTTCACATTCCCTTCTTTCGGAATAGTGTAATATATTTTAGTTGTCGGATTGAACGGATTCGGGAAATTTGAAATTTGATAATTCTCTATCCGGGAAATATTCGTAATTTCATTTCCATTTATGAAAGCATCGCCTTCTTCATATGATTCGTAAACAGGATCATCACCAACCTGATATTCAGCAGTATCCGAATGTATAGATTCGTGTGAAGTGAAGTCAGTGCATGTGGAAAAGTAAAAGCAATTGTAGACCGGATTTGAAGGTTCAGAATTGTTTATAATAATGTATTCTGTAGTATCTATAAATGAATTGGAAGTTGTCTCTCCCATATAAACAAGTGAATCAGGAAGTCTGGCTGTTCTTTTATAAATCCTGAATTTATTAAAATCCCTGTCACCTCTGTTATAAAGATACAATCTTGGTCTGTAAAATCCGTTTTTATATATAATAGATCTGAACTGGATTGGTGGTGCGGGGACTGCATCTGAAGTTACAGGATTAAATCTTATCAAATCTTCATCATCGTATGGAGCTTCATTAGGATAATATGGATTTGAAGGTGCATTTATATCGAGTGTACCGGAAAATAAAACAGACAACCCACCTTCATTTTGTAGATCCTTTACTAATAGTTTTATTCCTTTCAGATAAGTTAAATTAGATAATAAAGAATATGATGGTGTCTGTGAAAAGGAACCATAAGAATTCAAAAAAATTTTCAAACTGTCTTGTGTAGTTATAACAATATCATTCCAGCCATCCTTATCAAAATCTGCTGACTCAATAATTCTCGAATTATTATAAGCATTGTTTGTATAGAAAGCCGAAATTGATATTATACCTGAAGAATTTAAAAATATTTTTATTCCGTCCGCATAAGATGTGGTTATCAGATCATTAAGCCCGTCATTATTTACATCCGCGGTTTTAAATTCTGTGAATTGATCTAGACCGTTTATAGTCGTAACAGTAGATGTTCCGTTACTATTATCGTTTAAATAGATTTTAATGTTTGTGCCTGTTCGAATGATTATTTCATCTTTGTTGCTCGTAGTACCGTTTATCACAGAATGTGGATAAATGTAAGAACTTATCTGAGATAATAATACTTTATTTGCGCTTACACCTGATAAAGTATAAGCAGCATTTGTGTCCAAAGAACCGTTTCCAAGACTTTTGTATATCTTTACATCTCCTCCGGATATTATTGCAATATCTTCATTATTATCATTAGTGAAATTTCCAACTGCTTCTACTGTCCCATTCGATGTATAAATTGTCTGACTTTCTGTAGTTGAGATAGCTCCGCCGGAATTATCGAATTTGTAAATTTTTCCATCTCCTCTTGTAACAACTAATTCTTTATTAACACCCGGATCGCTGCTTAGTTTTGCAAATATCAGCCCGGTTATTGCATTGGATGACTGATTGATAAATCTGATATTCGGATTTTCCTCATTAAAATTACTGTCATTCAGATTTTTGTACCAGTTTCCAACTACATAGTTATATTCAGCAAAAGGAAACGGCGTATAGCCAAATTGTGAAAGTCCGAGGGCTAAATCCTGTTTTGTATTGTCATTATTGATCTCGCTGACATCCCAGAAAATGTCAATTGAAGTATTGGAAACTATAGTTCCTCTGTAAAATGGAACCATAACAGGTTGTTTTAAAGAATAAGACTGTGAGCAGACTTCATTAGCTGTTATGACTAATACAAATATCAAAGCTAATGTTCTGAAATTTATTTTTAAATTTTTCATAATAAATATGTTTTTAAATTTAGAAAATTAAGTTATGTTTGAAACATTCAACTTTATTACTGATTTTAATAAAAAATATTTTATAAACAGAGGGGCAAGACAAAATCTTAATTATATTAATTTATTTAAGATTAATCTTTGAAAATAGGCTTGGTCGCTAATTTGCAAGGAGAGTCTGCTCCCTCTTTATATAAAGACATATTACTGTTCCGGCTTCAACCGAACCAGTTTTTTAAACTGATCCATAAATCCTCCTTTTTTTATTTAAGCAAAATTAATTTTTTAGTATTTATTAATTTTCCATTTATTGAAAATTTATAAAAGTATATCCCGCTTGATAGATTTGATCCATTGAATACAATTTCATGGCTTCCGGATTCCTGATTTTTATTAACTAATGTTTGAAGCTTAGAACCGCTTATATTATAAACTTCAATGTCAACAAATCCCTGTACTGGCATTTCGTATTTTATATTTGTATAAGGATTAAAAGGATTCGGATAATTTTGATAAAGTTTATATTCATTTTGAGAAGGAATGGAATTGTTAGTCGCATTTGTTAATTGAGAATATTTTATTGAAGTGATCCCATACCAGTTTGTTCCCTGCTTTGATGTACCTGATATGATCA
>CALMST010000085.1 GCA_937872315.1 uncultured Ignavibacteria bacterium
GTATTAGGTATTGAGTATTGAGTATTGAGTATTGAGTATTGAGTATTGAGTATTTTATCTTTCAGCTTTCGGCTTTCGGCTTAAACTTTTAATTCAAAATATTTTAAATATAAATTCAGGAAACATAAATAAATACAATATACATCTATTTATAAATATCTCATATATGGGAGATATGCTTTCTGTTTAAAAACATTTATTTTAACATAAGTTTTTATACAATTAAAATAATAAAAATGAAAATTACTTTAGCATTAGCAGCAATGATCCTTTTCACATCGGTGGTGAAGGCGCAGAATTCGGAAAAGACATTTGATTTCTGGTTAGGTAAATGGGATGCTTACTGGAATGACAGTCTTAATGGAAGCAACAGTATAAATAAAATACTGGATGATAAAATTATTCAGGAAAATTTTAGCACAATGGATAATTCTTTCACCGGTAAAAGCTGGACAGTTTATGATTCAGTAGGCAGAATCTGGAAACAGACATGGGTGGATAATAACGGCGCTTATATAGTTCTGACCGGCGGGCAGGAAATAGATGGTGTGGCATTGTACACTGAAGAGAAGACAAAAAAAACAGGTGAGATATATTATATGCGTATGATCTTTCAGAATATAGAAAAAGACGGATTCGACTGGAACTGGCAGAGTTCATCAGATAAAATTATATGGAAGACCGAGTGGGCTATAAAGTATAAAAGAGCTGAAAACTAAAAAAATTTTCTGATCTTTATATGGATTATACTTGCCATTTGAAACTGATAATTACTTTCCTGTTTTATTTAAATTGAGTTCTTTAATTTAAGGTAATTCAATATTAATTGCTGAGTTTGATTTACATAAATTGAAACAAAGCTTAAAATCTTATTCTATTTCAAACTTACAGTTTATTAATATTATAAATTTGTGATCATGAAAAAGAAAAAAAAAGATAAAGACGGTAAGAGTCTGCCGGGTTATCCCGAATATCCCGAATCAGAAGATATTTTCAGAAGGGGAGTAATAGCAAATAAAGTCGATCCAAATGATCCTTCCTTAAAGAAATCTCCAAACATGGATCCGGACAGTATGAATGAAAAAAGTTTTGAGGAAGATCTAAGTGGTGATGATCTTGATATACCGGGATCGGAACTTGATGATCAGGAAGAAGAAGTAGGCAGCGAAGATGAAGAAAATAATTATTACAGTTTAGGCGGTGACAATCATAATGATCTGGAAGAAGATAAAGGTTGAAGAAGAATTAAGTCCGTAACTAAACATAAAAATTCTTGTTTCCGCCTCTCCTGAAATCAGCAATTTTCAGAAAATGCATTATTCCTTTTGCCTGTATCGCAAAATTAATAATTGAAAAATAAACGATTATTTTCTGAGCAACAGCCTGAAATTCCAGTTCTTCAGGAGTTCCGAGTCTGGGACCGGTGAATAATCTGAATACATAATATATAAGAAAGGCAAGATAAACAATGTTAGTGATCATTAGTTGCCTGATCTTGGGATTCACAGACTCAAGTATTATGAAAAGAATTGTCCAGGAGAGCAGAAAACTAAATGCCAGTTTTACAAACATCACATGATAATCAAAGTAAACATTCCAGGGAGTGAAAGCCACTCCTATAAAACAAACTCCGCTGATAATAAGTGAAATTTTACTTAGATAACCATACAAACTAAAATTATGGATATCAACAGATAGCGCTCTCCAGATATTGGAAAAATATATCATTGCAACTCCTAAACTTCCCAATGCCGATATAAAAAGTATGTTGGAAATAGTATTACTTTTTCCGGATACAGTAACTGTCGCTCCGAGATCGGAGAAAAAATTTTCGAAAAAATTATAATGAATTGAGGCTTTATCAAATAACGAACCTCCGGGGTATGCTATCATTGCAAGTCCGGTTAATATGATAAATAATATTGAAATTAATATCAGGATCTTACATTTACGGACCAGACTTTTATACATTATACTCTTCCTGACATTTTAATAAATCTTAGTTAAGTTAAACAATTTTTAGAAGACCATTTAATTTTTAATACGGGAATATTAAAAAATACGGGATACAAATAAGGATCAACAGATTTTACAATAGGAGACAATATAGTAAAATTATTTTTTTACCGTAATTCATAAATTTAAATTTATAAATTTTTCTTATCACAGTAATGATATGTTTTAATATTAATTTGAATAAATTTTAAATTTTTGTTTTAAGTAAATAAAGATGACCCGTATGATTCTTAAATTACCATTAAGCCCAGTTTTGTTCAAAACAATTTATATAAATGGTACAAGTTAGAAATTTGCAGAATGTTTTACCCTTCTCTTTTAGAATTCTCGATAAAATCACCCGCTGGTGATAAATTGCCTGAAATTCATTCGTATCGGCGGCAATTTTTCGCAGGCGGGATTGTTAGGTCAATGAAAATTTTTATTTAGATTTTGAATTGAAACATAAATATTTAAAGATATATAGATTTATTTTGGACACTACTGCATTTACTCACAGATTAATACAGATTCTCACATATGGTCAAAATAAAATATTTTGAAAAAATATATTGTCTGTAATAATTAGTGTTATCTCGATACAAATAAAATAATCAGTTGCTGATGATCATAAGCGGTCAACTTGAGTAAATTAAAATTAGAATCTTAAAAAGCATTAACCAAACTATCAATAATGTGATCCTGTATATCTTTAATATTTATAATGGTAAATAAAATAATTTACACTTGTGCTGAATTCCAGGAAGTTAAAATAATAACAAATGTTAAAGAAGAATTTAAAGTATTTATTTAGAATATTCAGTTAATAGTCTTTTAATGTTTTGGGTATTAAAAATGATTAATTGTTAAAGTTTTTTGATAAAATAATACTATATGCAAACATTACCGCTTCCGGATTTGGGTATCTTTGATAATATCTTTCTTTGACTGAAAAATAAAAAATTGATAATTTCATGAACTTTATTTAATACTATGTTTGTTCTTTTTAACTTAGTAATTCAATTCATCATTCACCCAAATTATAAAATAAAATATAAATGAAAAAAATACTGATTTTGCTTCCTGCTTTTATTGCAGGATTTTTTATGTATTCAGGACAAAATTTTAAGGAAGCGCCGGAAAAATGGAATCAGAATCCTGCTATGACGCGAATAATTCCAACAGGGGAGTATAACCGTTTACCACAGGAGGATTTTAAGAATCCTGTTTACAGCACAGAACCAAGAATTATAAGCACAGAGCAAGGTGATTATGTCGTTACACCTTCATTTTTTGTACACCCATCAAATAATGATCAGAGTGAAACACCAATTACAAGGCACCCATCTAATCCTAATATTATGTTTGCTTCATCCAATGCTTATCTAGGTGGTTCTGATTTCAGCACAGGTGTTTATGTGACTACTAATGGTGGTTTAAACTGGTTTGGAAGTGACACTCTTAATAATGGAGTATTTAATTACGGAGATCCGGGACCTGCAATTGATAATACCGGAAAATTCTACATGTCTTATATCTCACGGACAGGTAATATCGGTGTTACATATTCTACTAATAACGGAATAAACTGGTCGACCGAATCAATACTGCCCGGAAGCTCTACATCTTCTGATAAGAATTTTACGGCAACTGATAATTTCCCTTCCAGTCCTTATTACGGAAGATGTTATATTGTATATACTGAATTTGGATCCACAAATTACGGAAGAATTAATATAAGTTATACTACAAACGGCGGATCAAGCTGGTCAAATATCACACCTGTAAGTCCTCCGCGTGCTCCTAATCATTTACATATGGGTGCAGATATTAAGGTTAATCGTCTGGGAGAAGTAAATGTAGTATGGGCAAATGTCATTGAAAACGGACAGAACTCTACGGAAGATTCGCTAGGGTTTGCCAAATCTACAGATGGAGGAGTTACCTGGGTTACCTCACAAAGTAATGTCTCTAACATGAATGGTATCAGAGCTCAGAATTTATATAATAATACAAGAAGTAACGGATTTCCGAGAATTGATATCGATGTGACCGGCGGACCAAGGAATGGCTGGATCTATGCTGTAACTTCTGAAAAATTTGAAGCTCCGGCGACTGATTCTGCTGATGCGATTTTACACAGATCTACAGACGGCGGAAATACCTGGACATCTGTCAGGGTTAATCAGGATCCTCCGGGAACAAACAAGCGTCAGTATTTATCTGCTGTGCATGTGGATGAGCTTGGTGGCGTTAATGTTATTTATTATGATACAAGAAATACTCCGACAAATGATTCGGCGCAGGTGTATGTCTCCAGATCACTGGACGGTGGAAATTCTTTCACGGATATTTTAATATCTGATCATAAATTCAGACCAAGACCGATTCCCGGACTGGCTGAAAATTATGCAGGAGACTATATCGGAATAACCTCAGGTAACGGAAAATTATGGCCTTACTGGTGTGAACCGGTAAATCTTAAATATCAGGCATTAGCAGCAACAGTAACTACAGCAACTAATCCGGTATCACCTTTTAATCTGAATTCTCCGGTTGCAAATTCAACTTTGACTACTTATCCGAATTCTTATATACCGACTACATTCAACTGGGATACTTCGGCTTCAACTGCTGTTTACAAATGGATATTCGGAAGCCCGACAACTTCTCCGAGAAAAATTGTATTTGATATTTCCACGAATTCTTTAACTGTCACAACGGGACAAATGGACAATATTCTTGCTGGTCTTGGTGTTGCTGTCGGTGATTCGCTTGTCGGTCAGTGGGACGTATGGGCTTTCAGAAATGCTGTGACAAATGATTCTATAAAAGCAACAAACGGTCCGAGAGCAATTACACTAAAACGCGGTGTACCTCCTCTTACTTCATTCGGATTATATACACCCGCATCCGGAACTACTATTGAAACATCAGCTTTTAATTCGTCAGACCTTTATTTTAACTGGGCTACTTCCGGTCCGGGCGTAACTTATAAATGGAAATTCGGTTCTCCCACAATTTCTCTTGTGAGATTAACCTATACTTCAGATATTTCAGGAATTGATTCTTCATTTACAATTCCCAATAATCAGCTCGATGCAGCTTTAGGAAGTTACGGAGTATTACCCGGGGAATCACTGGCAGGAGAATGGTCGGTATGGGCATACAACGGATTTGATTCCGTTCAGGCTTCCGCCAGCAATGCGCTGACTTTAAGTAGACAAGATCAGGCTGCTGTGCTTGTACTATACGATTCCACAAATGCAAACTGCAGAAAATCAAAAGATTCGGTTGTTACTAATCTTAATCTTATCGGACTGTCTCATCAGCTTTATAATAAACAGGGGGTTAACTCTACTAATTCAATTTCATTCAGAGGTTATAATTGTGTAATGGTCTTGGGTGAGGGTTCGAATGTTATGTCCGAAGTCGTAAAAGATTCAGTCAAAGCATATCTGAATGCAGGGACACCGGAATCAAATTCAAAGCTTATCATATTCGGTGAAGATGTCGGATATCAGTTTGACAGATCTTCGTCTGCGTACTATGATTCTATCTTTTGCAGAAGCATGTGCGGATTCCAGTATGTAGCCGACAGACCGGGTCCAATTGGTCAAAAAGGTTTAACCGGTATTACAATAAATGCGGGCGTTCCGGACAGTTCAACGGGTCCTTCAATGGACGTTTTAAAAATTTCATTGTCAGTTCCGACAGGACAGACAGCCAACTTATACAAATATACAGAGTTTACTGATTCAATGAATGCCATCGGACGTCTATCACCTAATTATAACGTAGCTGTCTTTGCCCTTGATATTGAAGCGGTAAGACCAGCTTATAACAGTCCGGATCAATACTCGGTAAGAAGAATACTGAGAGGCGCTTTGAATTATATCGGAGTTCCAACAGGTTCGGAAAACAACAATACTTTAAGCAACATTCCACAGACTTTCTCTTTATCACAGAATTATCCTAATCCTTTTAATCCGACTACTGTCATAAGATTCTCAATACCGCAGAACAGTCAGGTCAGTTTAAAAATATACAATTCACTTGGTAAACAGGTGGCTCAGCTTGTGAATGAGAAAAGAGATGCAGGCACATACAATATTGATTTCAATGCTTCCAATCTTGCAAGCGGAGTTTACTATTATCAGATACAGGCAGGGGATTTTGTTGAGACGAAACGAATGCTTCTTCTTAAGTAAGTATTGAGTTATGAGTTATGAGTTATGAGTTATGAGTTATGAGTTATGAGTAATGAGTGATGAGTTATGAGTTATGAGTTGTGAGTTATGAGTTGTGAGTTATGAGTTATGAGTAATGAGTGATGAGTTATGAGTTATGAGTTGTGAGTTATGAGTTGTGAGTTATGAGTT
>CALMST010000086.1 GCA_937872315.1 uncultured Ignavibacteria bacterium
GAACCAATAGAACCAGTAGAACCAATTGAATCAGCTGAACACAAATATTCAGTTGTAGAAGCAGAAAGTATAGTCGTACGATTTTCAGGAGATTCGGGAGACGGAATGCAGCTTACCGGAACACAATTCACAGACACAACAGCTTTTTTAGGAAAAGACCTCAGCACTTTCCCGGAGTTTCCGGCTGAGATCAGAGCTCCTGCCGGAACGCTTGCAGGAGTATCAGGTTTTCAGGTGCACTTTGGAAGTAAAGAGATCTTCACTGCCGGTGATAATTACGATGTACTTGTAGCAATGAATGCTGCCGCTTTAGGAAATGATCTTAAGAATCTTAAAAAAGGCGGTATCATAATAACAAACACAGCGGGATTTGATCAGAAGAATCTCAGACTCGCTGAATATCCGGAAGGGGTAAATCCTCTCGAAGACGGATCACTTGCAAATTATCAGGTTTATAAAATTGATGTTACAAGACTTACCAAGGATGCCCTGAAAGATATGGGACTGAGCAATAAAGAGATCGAGAGGTCAAAAAACATGTTCGTGCTTGGAGTTTTATACTGGATGTTTGATCAGTCACCGGATTATACACTTACTTTTATAAAGGAAAAGTTTTCAAAGAATGAGCTGATTGCTGAAGCTAATATCAAAGCATTGAAAGCCGGATTGAATTACGGAGATACTACGGAAATTTTCACAACCCGTTTTAAGATCAATCATTCAAATCTGCCATCGGGTACTTACAGAAGCATCACCGGAAATCATGCGACTGCTATAGCTCTGGTCGCAGCATCAGAGAAATCGGGTCTGCCGTTATTTCTTGGATCGTATCCGATCACTCCTGCATCAGATGTTTTACATGAACTTTCAAAATACAAAGAATTCAGAGTAAGATCTTTTCAGGCTGAAGATGAAATAGCTGCTGTATGTTCTGCTATCGGAGCTTCATACGGCGGAAGTCTTGCGGTAACTTCAACATCCGGTCCGGGTATGTCACTTAAAACTGAAGCTCTCGGACTTGCATTAATGCTGGAAATGCCGCTTGTGGTTCTGAATATTCAGAGAGGCGGACCGTCAACAGGTTTACCGACAAAAACCGAACAATCTGATCTTCTTCAGGCAATGTACGGAAGACACGGCGAATCACCTTTGCCTGTGCTGGCATCAGCATCACCTGCAGATTGTTTTTATACTGTATATGAAGCCTGTAAAATAGCGGCAGAGCATATGACTCCCGTTATTGTTTTGAATGACGGGTATATTGCAAACGGATCAGAGCCATGGAGATTTCCTTCAGAAGAAGATCTTGAACCGATCTCTGTCAGTTTCACTACGGAAACAAACAATGAGGGTGGAGTATTTCTTCCTTATAAACGGGATGATAAATTATCCCGCCCGTGGGTAAAACCGGGAACCAAAGGACTTGAACACAGGATCGGGGGTCTTGAAAGAGAAAATGAAACAGGTGATATTTCATACGAAGCTGAAAACCATGAAATAATGGTTAAGCTCAGAGCAGCCAAGATAGAGAAGATATCAGATTACATTCCTCTTCAGACCATTGATACAGGAAAAGAAAATGCTAAGATCTGCATATTAGGTTGGGGTTCAACTTACGGATCAATAAAGTCAGTTTCCCTCGATCTTATTAAAGAAGGTTACGATGTAGCACACGTTCATTTGAGGTATTTAAACCCCTTCCCGAAAAACCTGGGTGAACTTTTAAGCGGCTTTGAGACAATTCTTATTCCTGAAATGAATAACGGGCAGCTGATCAGGTTAATAAGAGATAAATATTTATTGCCGGCGATCGGATTAAATAAGATCAAAGGTCTGCCTTTTACGACTTTAGAAATCAGGGAAAAAGTATTAGAACTTTTAAATAAATAAATCATGTCAGAAATCATAGAAGTACCGGTTATAGAAAAACTTACAAGTAAAGACTTCGTCCCAAATCAGGATGTAAAATGGTGTCCTGGTTGCGGGGATTATTCCGTATTAAAACAGGTTCATACGATCTTTCCCGAGCTGGGAGTAAAAAAAGAAGACTTCGTATTTGTCTGCGGCATCGGCTGTTCATCAAGATTTACATTTTATGTAGATTCATACGGAATGCATTCAATTCACGGAAGAGCAACTGCCATAGCATCAGGCATAAAAGCTTCCCGGCCGGAGCTGAGTGTCTGGGTAGTTACAGGTGACGGAGATGCCTTGTCAATAGGCGGCAACCATTTCATTCATATATTAAGAAAAAATTTCGATATAAATATTTTACTGTTCAATAATCAGATCTACGGACTGACAAAGGGTCAGTATTCACCAACATCCGAGACAGGAAAAATTACGAAATCTTCACCTTACGGCTCCGTAGAGCAGCCGTTCAATCCTGCGGAATTAGCTCTCGGGGCAAAAGCCACTTTTGTTTCAAGAACGCTTGACAGGGATCCTAAACATATGCAGTCAATTCTTAAAAAAGCTTATTATCATAAAGGAGCTTCATTTGTTGAAATATATCAGAATTGCCCGGTGTTCAATGACGGAGCATTTTTTATTTTCACCGATAAAGATACAAAAAAGACAGAGTCGCTTTTCCTTGAAAATGGTAAGCCGCTGATTTTTGGAGAAAATAATGACAAAGGAATTAAACTTGACGGATTCAATCCTGTAGTTGTAGATCTGAATGAAAATGGTAATTCAGTAAATGATCTCTGGATTCACGACGAAAAAGACAGGATCAAAGCAAACATTCTTGCTGGTTTTCAGGATATGAAAGATACAAATCCTGATCTGCCGAGACCTTTTGGGATAATGTATGCTGTAGATAAGCCTACCTATGAAGATGCGATGGAAGAACAGATCGCCAGAGTTATTTCCAAAAAAGGAAAACCTGCACTTGATAAAATATTATCGGGAGATAAAACCTGGGTTATAGG
>CALMST010000087.1 GCA_937872315.1 uncultured Ignavibacteria bacterium
TTAATTCTTAATTCTTAATTCTTAATTCTTAATTCTTAATTCGTAATTCTTAATTCTTAATTCGTAACTATTATTTATCAACTTGTTATATCAATTTTTCCTCTCCTTAACAGAAATCAGAATTTCGTCAGCTTTTTTTAAAAGCCAGTCTTTACTGTTGACTGACATTTCACCAGCTATCTCATTCCGTACTTTGATTATTTCCGATTTATCTTTTTTCCTTGTTATGTTAACAAGTTTATTCAGGAATTTATAAAAATTTAGATAAAACTTTTTTTTAACTCCGGGAAGCATGTTATTGTTTTGGAGGAATTGTCTGTAAGCTTCGAGAGCCGACAGAAGAGATTCAACAAAGCCGGTTTCATAATATACCATCATCTGTAATATTTTAGATTCGTACTTCAGATACACTTCATCCAGTTTTAACCGGGAAAGCATCTCAGAGGCTTTATCATAATTCTTCCTGTAAAATTCCAGCTGAGCGCTGCAGTATAAAAAAGTACTTTCACGGAACTGCTCCTGAAGATCATCTTTAAAGTTAACAATAAATTCTGAAACCCATTTATGTTCATCAAGTCTGAGCGCGATAGTAACAGCTGTCCTGTAAAAGATCGAATGAATATTACCGTTCACAAGATAAGTTTTCGATTCGAGTTGCCTGGTTAACAAATCAAACTCTTCTCTAAGAAACTGAAGTTTTCCTTCAGCGAGTCTCCGCTTGCAATAATTCTGCATGTTGATATAAATTTCACTCTGATCCTGTATGTTAATAGCAAGCGGAATTTTCTTCAGAAGTTCTTTGACTTTAAAATAATATTTCTCATGATCCCGGTCTTCAAGCATTTTTATGAGATAATAATATATCTGAATGAATGGAGTATCTTCATAATCCTCAATCAAAATACTGAGCATCAATTTTTCAAAATGCTTTTTCTCATATTCTTTATTGTAGATCTTTTCCGTATGAAGGACATTCAGATACATGCGCATTGATTTGATCAGAAAGTGATAATAAAAGTCCATGTATATTCCCTGAAAATCGAGCTTGTTCAGAAATTTTTCATAAAGTCCCGAGTTAAGCTGGAAGTTATAAAACATAGCTTCATATTTAAGTCTGTGATTAAGAAGGTAATATTCTTCCGATAAATGCTCGGAAGGGTCAATTGATCTGAGATGCTTTTCAAGAATTTTCCATGGGTTTACGGATTGTTTTCTTTTAAAAAGTTCAGATTCGAGACTCAGATCGTATTCCAGTTTATTACTTTCAAAATTCTTTATTGCAATAAATCTTCTGGACAGATCATGCAGAAAATGAAAAAGTACAGATATCGAGCTCTCGTTATATTTCTTGCCGGGAAAAAGTTTTTTAAAAATGTATTCTTTTTCCATTCCTTTGCCGCTGAATTCGGGATAATATTTTCTGATCAATTCATAAAGCTGCTTTACAGCCTTTCTCTTATTGAAATATGAATTGGAAATAAATTCACCGAATTCTTTAATCTCCTTTCCGGAAAATGTTTTCAACAATTTTATTAATGCGTGATCCTTCACTGCTTCATTTTTTTAAAATTAAGATTTACTCATTAAAAAGAAACATCAAACTTATTTGTAAATCCGGATATATTTCAATTCCTTCCGGTACTATTAAGTAAATACTCTTAAGCGGCTCTAATTAAGTAACATTTCAATAAGAAAGTATAAAAACATTGTAAAAAAAAATAGCTGTTATTGTTCAAATACAGGCAAAAATATAAACATATCAAACAAATCATATAAGATTTTTTGTAAAATAACAGATATTCTTTACTTGTATCGTCATCATTAATTTTCATAACTTTGTGAAGAAAACAACAATTACAGCCAACTAAATTAAATGACCATGAATAAAGTAAAAACATTAGCAGTAATAATATATATAATTTCTTTAGTACTTAAATCAAACGCGCAGGTGAGTCAGGAGTGGGTGAGCTTTTACAACGGACCTTCAAATAATTCTGATATTCCGGTTGCCATGACAACGGATAATGCCGGAAATATTTATGTAACCGGAATCAGTCCTGAGGTTTCACAGGGTGAAGATTATTTAACCGTGAAATATAATTCTGCCGGAGTACAACAGTGGACGGCCAGGTATCATACTCCCGGAAGCAATGGAGATAACGTAAGCTCAATTTTAGTTGATAATTCCGGAAATGTATATGTTACCGGTTTTGTGAGTTACGGAGGATCCAACGGAGTACAGATAACCATTAAATATAATTCATCCGGCGCCGAACAATGGATCAGGCAGTTTGGTGAACCGGTGTCAAGTCCTGCTGCTCCGGGTGGAATCAAGTCCATTGCGACTGATGCTTCAGGAAATATCTATATAGGAGGTACAAGGAAGACCATTCCTACAGATAATGGAGGCATGTCTCTTATCAAATACAATTCAAACGGCGATTCAGTCTGGACAAAAAGGTACAAAGGAACTCAGTTTCTGCAGGGACTCGGAAGCGCTGTTTCATGCATAAAGGTTGAAGGAGATTTTGTATATGTAACCGGTAAAACTTTTGACATGAATCCGGACAGAACCTATGTGACGACAATTAAATTTGACTTATCAGGAGTGCAGCAATGGATAAAGCACGACAGTCTGTTTAACGGCAGCGATAATGTAATTGCTATGGATATTGACGCTTCAGGAAATGTGATAATTGCGTGTGATTTTACTTATGACATTCTTACGGTTAAATATAATTCTTCCGGCGCGAGGCAGTGGAGAAAAACCTATGTAGGTATCGGCAGTACCCGATATGACCGTGTCTCAGGAATGGCTGTGGATCCGCAGGAGAATATATATCTCACAGGCACCAGTTACAGAACAATCGGAGAAGAAGATTTTCTTACTTTAAAATATGACGCCGCGGGTAATTTACTTTGGGAAAGTTTTTATAACGGAAACAGGAATATCGGCGACTACTCAAAAGGTATTGCGGTGGATGCTTCGGGAAATGTTTATGTCACCGGTTTGACTTATGAAACTCCTTTTAATGAAAATTACATGACACTGAAATATAACTCTGCCGGCGCCGAGCAATGGAGAAAAAATTATGACGGCGGAAATAATAATCATCACGATGAAGCAGTTGCGATTTTACTTGATGCGGCCGGCGATGTAATCGTAACAGGTTTTGCCGACAGACAGGGAAGTCTGGATGATTATGCCACAATAAAATATTCGGAATCCGTAGGGATCACACAAACATCATCAAACATTCCTGAAATATATTCATTATCCCAGAATTATCCTAATCCGTTTAACCCTGTGACACATCTGGAGTTCGCAATTCCGGAATTTGGATTTGTCTCTTTAATAGTTTATGATTTGCTTGGCAGAAAGGTGGCAGAGCTTGTTAAATCAGATCTTGCTCCGGGAATTTATACATATAATTTTGATGCATCCGGATTATCAAGCGGGATATATTTCTATAAGCTGTCAGCAGAGAATTTTTCAGAAGTAAAAAGAATGAACCTGGTAAAGTAATCATAATAACTATTTCATTATAAATTTATTAAAACATTAAAAACTATTATGAAAAATTTAAAACTGATTTTACTTTCAATGTGTATTTTTTTAACCGGCGAAATCAGCTTTGCCCAGTCGACTCTGGAATGGGTTAACAGGGTAAACATCGGAGCAAGCAGCCAGACTGCTTATGATGTTGTCACTGATACTACAGGGAATATTTACATTACAGGTTCACATACTAAAGGTTATTCAGAGACAGATATGGTAACTGTTAAATATAATTCTGCAGGACAGTATGAATGGGCAAGGTCTTATAACCTTTCTTCCGATTATACAAGCGAAATCGGGAAGTCAATTGCATTATACAGAAACGGGTCAAAGAATTATATCTATGTTGCGGGAGAAGTTTACCTGCAGGGATCTAACTACATAACTGTTATAAAGTATGATCAGGATGGTGATCTGGTCTGGCAGAGAAATTATGAACCGAATATTCCCGGAGGAAATGATGTCGTTACAAAGGTGATGACTGATGCTTCGGGAAATTGCATAGTTGCCGGTACAGCATTTACAAATCCATTCATTGCGAAATATGATTCGAACGGAGTAAATATTTTTAATTCAGTAGTTCAATTGCCTTCAGGGTATCACAATTCTCAGGCTAATGACCTGGAAATTGATCCGGCAGGTAATATTTACATTACAGGCGGCGCGGATACAAGTAATACAAAACATTTCCTGTTTTTTAAATACAGTGCAACAGGTACAATGCAATGGTTAAAATTTTATAAAAGCCAGCCGACTTTTGTCAGCACAGGAAGGAGCATTAAAATAAATAATTCAGGTTACGTTTATGTTACAGGGGAAAGTTATAATCCCGCAACTTTCAATGATTATCTTACAATTAAACTTAATCCCGGTACAGGTGACACTATCTGGACCAGAAAATACAGCGCGCTGGTAAATACTTATGATGAAGGGAAGATTCTCGCCGTCGACGCAAGTGAAAATGTTTACGTTTCGGGAATGAGCTATATCGGATCATATTCAAACATTCATACTGTTAAATATGATTCATCCGGAGTTCAGAAATGGGTTAAGACCTATTCCGGAACCGGTGGATATTCGGATGTACCAAAAGATATGATCTGTGATATCACCGGCAATATTTATGTAACCGGCATATCCGATAACTCAAATTTCGGAAGCTATGTCACAATTAAATATAATACACTTGGAGATTCTTTATGGATAAGGAAACATGAATTCACCACCGGCGATTTCGAAGTTCCCGCCGCTTTCTCCATTGATAAGACAGGAAATATTATTGTAACGGGCACCATAGGTAACTCCGGAACGGATTTCGGAACTGTCAAATATAATTCTTCAGGATCGCTGCAATGGGCTGTAAAATTTTACGGAGCGCAGATAATTGAAGACAGAGCAAACGGAATTGCAAGAGACAGAAACGGTAATGTTTATACAGTCGGAAAAGCAAAGACAGGACAGGGAGGTGACAATATTATTATTGTCAAATATGATCCGGCAGGAGTTCAAAAATGGGTGTCTAATATCGGAGGTTCAATCATCGGATACAACGCATATGATGAAGGCAAAGCTATTGCTGTTGATTCAAATGGTTTTGTCTATTTTACCGGTACGGTTTACAGTCATTCTGTCAGTAAAAACAATATATGTACAGGTAAGCTTGACTCAAACGGAAACAGATTATGGTTTTCTGTCTGGATTCCAACCGGACCCACTCATGGTGATGATACAGGAAATGATATTATTGTTGATTCGCTTGGCAACGTTTACATAACAGGTCAATGGAGTAATACTGCAGGCAACTTAGATTATATTACAATTAAATATAATTCAGCCGGAGCAGAGCAATGGGTGAGAGCTTACAATGGAACTGCCGGCGGGAAAGACTTTACAAATGCAATTACACTAGATAAGGATTTAAATGTATTTGTTACCGGTGTTAGTGAAGGAGCAGGTACGGGTACGGACATTGCGACAATTAAATATAGTACGGTGGGTGTTCAACAGTGGGTGAAAATATTCAACGGTCCTGATAATGGGGATGATTTTGGAAACGATATTGCAACAGATGCATCCGGTCATGTATATGTTTGCGGCGGGGAAGATTCCAGCTCATTGACCCCGAACGCAATGTTAATTAAATATCTGAATGTTAGCGGTGAACTGAGATGGAATAAATACAGAAATGATCAGGCACTTGGGAAACCTGCATATTTTAATGCATTAACATTTAATTCTGCCGGTACATTAATTTTTGCTACAGGTAAAGACAGATTCTCAGCAACAGATATAGGTGAAGCTTTTATAAGGTCAGATACAGGCAGTTTTGCTACTGATCTTTATTATTCAATACGCCATGATGATATGGACGTTGAGGGAATGTCAATAGACTGGCACGACAATCATCTTTTCATTGCAGGAAACTCTTACTCACTGTCCGGCGGAAATAAATTATATGTTGTAAGACGCACTGAATTCGCTAATCCTTTATTCACTGAATACGTTAGTGTAAATTCTCCAAGCGGTATGACAAACAACAACGGAGTTAAGGGCGGAAAAGGCAACAATGTCTATATTGCGGGCAATACTTATGATTCGACATCAGGAAACAATATAACTACTTTAAAATATTCTTATCCCTATTTCCGTCTTTTAACAAGTTATTCACTTGAAGGTCCCCAGTCTGAATTTCCGATTGGATATCAGGATACGATGAGAGTGTATATTAGAAATGCTGCGCCGCCTTATGCTATTGTCGACTCAGCAAAAGGAATGAATGAATACAGTTCTTTTTTGGAATCCATGCATATTTATTCTTATTTTGATAATGTCACTACTGCCGGAAATTACTATGTTGTTCTGAAGCACAGAAATTCCATCGAAACGTGGAGCAGGCAGCCTAAACAGTTATTCAATGATGTTGTACCAAATTATTATTTTAATGATTCCGCATCGAAAGCATACGGTAATAATCAAAAGCTCCTTACTACAAATCCGTTTCCTTTGTATGGCTTTTACAGCGGAGATGTAAATCAGGACGGAGGGATTGACCTCACTGACGTTACTGCAATTTCCAACAAAGCAAATAATTTCATCACAGGATATGTGGCTGAAGATGTAACCGGAAATAATTCAGTGGATCTTAATGATATTACAATTGCTTATAATAATTCGGTGGGATTTGTGAGTATTAAAAGACCGTAGCTGGCTGACTAGTTGAGTTGATGAATTGTTGATTGGTTGAATGAAATTAGTATTCATTATAAAAAAGCCGCAGGATGAATAATCCCGCGGCTTTTATTCGTAATTCGTAATTCTTAATTCTTAATTGCTCTTCGAGTATCTTTCCTCAAGCATATTCAGCTGTTCCGTTAGTTCAGCAGGAAGATGATCCCCGAAAATCTTATAATATTCTTTCATTTCAGCTATCTCACTCAAACCTTCTTCTTTTGAAATTTCAAAAAGACTCTCAATATTTCCATTAAGATCAAGTCCCGACAGATCAAGAGCTCCGTTTTTAGGAACTCTTCCGAACGGTTTTTCATCATAACTGTCTTTTCCGTCAAGTCTTTCGAAAACCCATTTTAAAACTCTGATATTATCACCGTAGCCCGGCCAGATGAATTTACCATTCTCATCTTTTCTGAACCAGTTCACATAAAATATCTTCGGAAGATTTGCAGCATCAGCTTTCTTTCCTATATTGATCCAGTGTTTGAAATAATCACCCATATTATATCCGCAGAAAGGAAGCATAGCAAACGGATCATGTCTGACCTTGCCGACAGTACCTGCTGCCGCAGCTGTCATTTCTGATGAAACAGATGAACCAAGGTAAGTGCCGTGATCCCAGTCAAAAGCTTCAGTTACAAGTGGCACTATTGAAGCTCTTCTTCCGCCGAACAGAATTGCTGAGATAGGAACTCCTTTCGGATTTTCCCAGTCTTTATCAATTACTGGACATTGTGATGCAGGTGCTGTGAATCTGGAATTAGGATGTGAAGACGGAGTCTCAGATTCAGGTGTCCAGTCATTTCCATGCCAGTCAGTTAAATGAGCAGGTTTTTCTTTTGTCATTCCTTCCCACCAGATATCACCGTCATCTGTTAATGCTACATTTGTAAAAAGGGAATTCTTTTCCATGGATTTCATGGCATTACCGTTTGTATCATATGATGTACCCGGAGCAACACCAAAGAATCCGTATTCAGGATTTATTGCATATAATCTTCCGTCCTCGCCGAATTTCATCCATGCGATATCATCTCCGACAGTCTCAACCTTCCATCCCGGAATAGTTGGAGAAAGCATTGCAAGGTTTGTTTTACCGCATGCGCTTGGAAAAGCCGCGGCGATATATTTTTTAACGCCTTCTGGTGAAGTAATACCGACAATAAGCATATGTTCTGCCATCCATCCTTCTTCCCTTGCCATTGAAGAAGCTATTCTCAAAGCAAAACATTTTTTGCCGAGTAATGCATTTCCACCGTAACCGCTTCCGTAAGACCAGATGCTTCTTTCTTCAGGAAAGTGTACAATGTATTTTTCTTTATTACACGGCCATTTAACATCTTCTTCTCCTTCTTTAAGCGGATGTCCGACAGAATGAAGACACGGAACAAAATTACCGTCACCTAATACATCCAGAACTTTTTCACCTATTCTTGTCATAATTCTCATATTCATAACGACATAAGGAGAGTCAGTTATTTCAACTCCTATATGAGCAATATTCGAACCGAGAGGACCCATGCTGTATGGTATCACATACATAGTTCTGCCTTTCATGCAGCCGTCAAATATACCGTGAAGGATCTTTTTCATTTCCTCGGGATCCATCCAGTTATTTGTTGGTCCGGCATCTTCCTTTTTAGCCGAACAAATATATGTTCTGTCCTCCACCCTTGCCACATCCGACGGATCTGAAACTGTATAATAACTACCCGGTCGCTTTTCTTCATTTAATTTTATTATAGTACCTTTATCAACCAGCATTTTTGCAATTTTATCATACTCCTCCTGCGTGCCTGTACACCAGTGAACGTTATCCGGTTTGCATAATTTTTCACATTCGTTAACCCAATCCTGTAATTTTTTACTGATTTTCATTTTATCTCCTTTGTTATTTATTTATTGATTAAAAAAAATTTTATTAAATATTTTATTTTACGTTATCTGCATTATTACTCATTAAAATACCTATTGGCTTGGTAGCCGGTATATTTATAAAAGTTATTTTTATCATGCTCATTATCGGTACTGACAGGATCATGCCCATTATTCCCCATACATATCCCCAGAAAATCAGGGAGAAAAGCAACAACAGGGGACTGAGATCAAGCTTAGCTCCGAAGATCTTCGGTTCAATTATATTGCCTTTTACATTCTGAATTACAATTAAAACAACAAGAATAATCGTTGGAGTCATAAAATTATCAAACTGCAAATACATTACGATTGCCACTAAAATGGATGCAATTAGTGAGCCAACGTTAGGAATAAAATCGGTTATAAAGAATAGAAATGCCCATATAAAATAAAAATCAACACCGCAGATCCATAAAAGCAATCCTATAACAACAGCCTGTGACAGGCTGAGCAATGTTTTACCTGAAATATAATCTTTTACTCCTCTGAAAATATCATTTAAAGTATTGGTTACCGTAATTTTTTTTTCCTCGCTGAAAGCACGACTTATTCTGCGCTTTATGCTGTTTGATTCAGAGAGTATGAATATTATATAAAAAAGTATAAGAATGTAATTTCCCATCAATGCAGTAACTCCTGAAAAAATATTGGTGATGGTAGCAGTTAGTTTGCCTTCAGCAAGCAAACTCTTTATGTTAAAATTATGGCTGAAAGTCTGTACTTCAGATTCCGAAATATTAAGTGTTTTAGTAATGTTATCGAAAATGTAAATAACCTTTTGTTCATATTTCGGAAATTCAGAAGAAAATGTATTCATACTTGTAAAAATAAAAACGCTGGCAACATTTGATACAAGAATTATAATAAGGATAATTATTACAATTGATATTGCAGATGGTATCTTTTTTGAATTAAGAAATCTGTATAAAGGCATAAAGACCAGAGAAATAATCAATGCGATAAATAATGGAAGCAATATTGACTGAAGTTCAATTAATACAAATACAAGAAAGCCCATTAAAAAAAGTGCGGCCACAAAATTTAAAAAGCTGTTTGGATTTTTTTCACTCATTGATCTTAATTTGATTCTCGATAATGACTTCTTCCCGGTAGCTCATTAAAATTGAGAACTTATTTGATTTTTCAAAATTCATTATTACAATTTTTATGATACTTACAATTGGAACTGAAAGGATCATACCTATTATACCCCAGATATACCCTCCCATGAACAAGGACAGAAGGAGAAGCAATGGACTTAGATTCAAATAATCACCTATAACTTTTGGTTCGAGTATATTACCTATTATATTCTGAAGAATTATTAAAATTATTGTCACAGCAAGAGGCATAAAAAAATTATCAAACTGTAGAAACATTGTAATGCTAGGAAATGCTATAGCTATCAAAGCTCCTATGCTCGGGATAAAATGCATCAGAAAAATCAGAAACCCCCATAAAAAATAAAAATCAGAACCAAACAAATATAAAACCGAACCTGAAAGTATTCCGAGTATAAGACTGAAAATTATTTTCCAGGTAATGTAGGTTCTTACATCTTCAAATATCTTATCTAATGTACTGCTTACTTTATTTGCTTTTTCTTTGTTGAATGCAACACTCACTCTGTTTTTAATACTTGAAAATTCTGACAGAATAAAGATCACATAAAACAAAATCAGGATAAAATCTCCGAATACTCCGGCAAATCCTGTCAGGATCCCGGTTATAAATTTTGTGACGGATTCATTCTGAAGTAAATTTGATATTTTCAGTGAATTATAAAAATTGGATGCTTCTTCCGCGCTAAGATCAAGTGAGATGATAAGTGAATTAAATACACCGATAAGTTTATCTTCATATAATTTGAAATTATCCGCAAAAGAATTAGCGCCGGCAACAATAAAGACACCTGCTATATTTGCGAAAATTATGATGATAAGTAATATTACTGCTATTGCTAAAAAGGAAGGGAATTTTTTTTTCAGCATGTAATTGTAGAAAGGCTGAAAAACAAATGCTATAAAAATAGCCATTACAAATGGTATCAGGATTGAACTTAATTCTTTCAGAACATATACAGAGAATCCTGCAAGAAATAATCCTGCTACAATATTTAAGAATTTATTGTTGTCTCCTGAATTCAATTTAAAATTATTATAATAAAAATTTCCGGGCTATCTTTTTGTATCTGACCGGATCCTTGATCCCTGCCAGTTTGAAACCTCTTAATCTTAAAGCGCAGCTGTCGCATTCTCCGCAGGCAATCTCATTATTACTGTAACATGACCATGTCAGATGTAAAGGAGAATTCAACTCAACTGATCTTAAGACGATCTCTCTTTTGGAAAGATCTATGATCGGAGTTTCCACTTTTATTTTCAGATCAGGCTTTGTTCCCTTTAAGATCATTTTATTAAATGCCCTGAAAAATTCTTTTCTGCAATCCGGATAACCGCTGGAGTCTTCCTCTACAGCTCCTATGAAGATCTTACCCGCCTTTATTACTTCAGCCCAGCTGACTGCAATTGAAAGTATGTTGGCATTTCTGAATGGCACATAACTGGAAGGAATTTTATCGGAATCAAGATCAGCATTGGTAACTTTAATTTTATTATCAGTTAATGACGAGCCACCAATATCTTTAAGATGACTTATATCTACAACCAGTTTGTTTACAGTACGGTAAAATTTTGCTATATCATTAAAAGCTTTTAATTCTTTTTTCTGTGTACGCTGTCCGTAATTTACATGAAGTAAATACAATTCATAATTTTTACTTGCAACGGCTGTTGTGAGAGCGCTGTCCATCCCACCGCTGACCAATACTACTGCTTTCCCGTGTTTGTCCATTTAATAAATTTACTCAAATGCATTTCAATATAGAAGTCAAATTATGTTAGTTTTTTTAAAATTTTATCCGGAGCTGTTAAAAAACATTTTTTAAAATTATTATCGGGTTTAAATCCAATTCAGGATCAGTTAGTTCATGTTATTAAATAAAGCAGCCTTATTCAGGATATATTGCCGAAAGAAATTGATAGCATTAGATACAAACAAAAAAATTCTTTCAGGAACGCTGGAAAGCGCTCTTGTACCGGTCCGGTAAGTTTTATTTACAGCCGCCGGCTAAGAATGAATTCCCGGTTTTTATATATATAAATATATATAATATGATAAAAGGATAACAAGCCGGCGATTTTAATTGTTGTTTTATTTTTCAAATGAATGAAAATAAGGCAGAGTAAAGATCAGTCTATTTTTTAATTAAACAAAAAGTTTATGAAGGATATGAATTTTGTCATTTTGTTAGAAATACTAAAAAAAGAAAAATTATAAAATCAGTAAACAATCATTCAATGATATCTCAAAAATTTATTGCAGCCGGCAGGATAACATTTATATTTGCTATCTCCGATACTGGATCATATACATTACAAACTTTAAAAACTTTACTAAAGGATTACCTTACCTTACCTTACCTTCAGAACTTCAAAAGCATATCTCTCAAGACCATCCCTGAATTTTGGATGGGAAATGTTGATCATACTTTTTACTCTTTCTCTTATAGACTTTCCGAACAGATCGGCAATCCCGTATTCAGTTATTATAAAATGTGCGTCCGCTCTAGTAGTCGTAACTCCAGCTCCCTGTTTCAGAAATGGAGTGATCCTGGATAATGTTCCGCCTTTTGCTGTTGAAGTAAAAGCAATGATCGGCTTGCCGTTTACGCTTCTTGTAGCTCCTCTTATAAAATCAAGCTGTCCTCCGAATCCGGAATAATTCTTTACACCTATGGAATCAGCACAAATCTGACCCGTCAGGTCAACTTCCAGCGCGGAATTTATTGAAACCATATTATCATTTCTTGAAACAATGAAGGGATCATTTACAAATTTGGTAGGACGGAATTCAAAAATAGGATTATTATTCATATAGTCAAAACACATTTTTGTACCGAGCATAAATGAAGAAACTACTTTGCCCGGTAACAGGGTTTTTTTCTCACCGTTAATTACACCTGTCTCGATCAGATTTATGAGGTTATCTGAGAACATTTCAGTATGTATTCCAAGATCTTTTTTATCCGTAAGAAATTTCAGAACTGTATCAGGAATTACGCCGATTCCCATTTGAAGCGTTGAACCATCCTGAATGAGTCCGGAGATGTGTTTTCCGATCTGCTCATAACATTCGGATTCTTCTTTTGAAATATTCTTTGAATGAGTGAATTCAGGTATTGGCTCATCAATTTCCACTGCGTAATCAATCCTGTTAATGTTAATGAAATTATCGCCCAGAACTCTTGGCATATTTGGATTGATCTGCGCTATAATTATCTTAGCATTTTCCGAAGCGGTTTTTGCGCAGTCGTTACTGAGCGCAAAAGAGCAAAATCCGTGTTCGTCAGGTGGAGAAAGGTGAAGCAAACAAACGTCGATAGGGAGTTTCTTTTTTTCTATAAGTATTGGGATCTCTGAAAGAAACACCGGGATAAAATCGGCTTTCCCTTCATTGACCGCTTTGCGCACATTACCGCCCGTAAAAAGAGATACTACTCTGAAATGGTCGATCATTTCTTCCTGCACATACGGTGCATCAAGAAATGTAAGTAGCTGAATCAATTTTACATTATCAAGTTCGTTATATCTTTTACACATACTGTTCACAAGAGCACTTGGAAAAGAGCAATTCCCGTGTATAAAAACATTATCATCTGATTTTATTATTTTTACTGCTTCATCACTTGTTACTGTTTTTGTTTTTACTATGCTTTTCATTGTAATTGGTTTTCTTTTTTTTAAATCGTGTTTATGCAAATTATCACTGCTAAATTTGAAATTAAAGTTAAAATAAATATCATATTATTTTAATAAATTAGTCTGAAGAAATTCTTATAAATATCATGATTTTTAAGTATATACTTTTAAGATAATTTTTAATAAATCATCTGTAAACTGGAATATTATTATAAATCTTCGGGAATAAATTTAATTACATTTATAAAATATTCTTTTAAAATTATATTGATTCCAATTATTATAAAGATTTGGAAATACAGAATAATGTAAAGCTCTCGGAATACACCACGATAAGGCTTGGCGGTCCTGCGGATTATTTTATTAATTGCAATGATACGGAAAGTGTAAAAGGAATTCTTGAATATGTGAAAGATAATAAAATGAATTTTATTGTCTTTTCAGGTGGCAGCAATATTATATTTCCTGACAGGGGGTTTGACGGATTGGTTCTCAGGATAAACAATAAAGGCGTAAAAAGCTATGATGATGAAAAATATTTTTATGCCGAAGTTAATGCCGGTGAAAACTGGGATGAGTTTGTAAAATATGTAACCGGTGCCGGATACTCGGGAATAGAATGTCTGTCCGGGATCCCCGGATCTGCCGGCGCAACACCCGTTCAGAATGTAGGCGCATACGGGCAGGAAGTTAAGGATACGATCCTGAATGTCACGGCTATTGACAGGAAGACCTCCGGAGAAATTACTTTTACAAATGAAGAATGCCGGTTCGGATACCGGACCAGCAGATTTAAAGATATGGATAAAGATAAATATATAATATTAAAAGTTCTTTTCAGGTTTGAAAAAAATAAACAGCCTGAAATAAAATACAGTGAACTGCAAAATTTAATTGATTCCCGGAGTAATTACTCTTCTTTAAGATCAGTTAAAGAAAAGATCAGATGTATTAGAGAAAATGTTATGATTCTCAGAGATAATAAATCAATGTTAATAAACCCTGATGATATGAACTCCAGATCATGCGGTTCATTTTATACAAATCCTGTACTGAAAGAAACTGAATACAGCCGCTTTAAAGAATTGACGGATAATTTGAATCAGGTACCAATATATAAATCCGGAAGTATGTATAAATTATCTGCAGCATGGCTGGTGGAACAGTCAGGTTTCCTAAAAGGATTTAAAAAGGGAGGAGTTGGAATTTCTTCAAAACATTCGTTGGCATTGATAAATATCAGCGGGACAACGAGAGAATTACTGGCATTTTCATCGGAAATAGAAGAAACAGTTAAAAAAAAGTTTGGAATTAAATTAAAAAAAGAACCGGTTGTAGTGAGCGGAAATAATTAATGCTTAATGGTATTATTACAGTGGATTTAAATCAAAAATTTATTTCCGGTAAATTCATTTCATTTAAAATACAGTATACTTAATTTTATAAATATGTTAAAGAAAATTTTAATTTTTGTAGCAGCACTGCTGGTATTGTTTTTTATTACAAATAATGTAATAATGCCGCTGTACGTAAAACATGCAGACACAGTAAAAGTGCCGAAAGTGATCGGACTGAATTTCATAGAGGCTAAGGATATCATAGAAAACGGCGGTCTGGAAATTATTCAGGGCGAAATGAAGTACGACGAATCAATTCCGATCGGACAGATAATGGATCAGAATCCGCCCGCGGATGAAACAGTGAAATACGGGAGAAGAATTTACGTGACTATTTGCGGTGGCGAACAACTTTCTGAAGTCCCAAATCTTAAAGGAAAATCCATAAGAGATGCAAAATTCACGCTTGAGCAGAGAGGCCTGAAACTTGGCGAAACAGTCAGAAAGAATACAAATGAATTTCCTGCCGATTTTGTCGTCTCGCAGGTAATTCAGCCGGGAAGTAAACTCAAAAAAAATTCACCAATTGATCTCATATTAAGTGACGGACCTACTATAGGTGATCTTATTGTCCCTAATACAGTAAGTAAAAATCTGGATGAAGCAAAAAAGATAATTACTGATAGTAAACTTAAACTGGGCAAGATCACTTATCAGACTAACAATGAACTTCCACCCGGACAGATCATAGATCAATATCCGAAATCCGGAAAATCAGCAAATGAAAATACAACCGTTGATCTTTTTGTTGCCAGAAAAAAAGTCATAATACAGCAGGAGGTGGAAGAAGTGCCTGATGGCGGTAACAATGATGGTAATTCTGATGAATCAAACCCGCCACCAAATAAAAAAGAAAATTCCAAAGAAAACTCTGCTGATGATAATACTGCAACAAAGGATAAAACCAATAAGAAAACGGAACAGAGTTCTGATAAAAAAACAGACCAATCGTCACCTACGAATAATGAAGATAATAAGCCTAAATCAAATACTCCCAAAAAAGCTGAAGAACAGGATGGTAAATAAACCGGTATTATTAAAAATTAATTATATAAGATCTTGAGTAAGAAACTGATCTGCCCGTCTATACTTTCTGCTGATTTTTCTGAACTGAAGAATCAGATACACAAAGCTGAAAAAGGAGGCGCGGATATTATTCATTGTGATATTATGGACGGGAATTTTGTGCCTAATATAAGTTTTGGTCCGAAGATAGTTTCAGATGTAAATAACATCACTGAAATTCCTCTGGACGTACATCTAATGATAAATGATCCTGGTAATTTTATAGATGAATTCTGTAAAGCAGGTGCCGATTTTATATCCGTTCATTATGAAAACAATGATCATCTTAACAGAACTATTTTTCAGATCAAAGATAAAGGAATCAAAGCAGGTGTAGTACTGAATCCGGCAACTCCGGTTTTTATGCTGGAGGATATTATTTATTATGCGGATTATGTTTTAATAATGAGCGTTAATCCCGGATTCGGAGGTCAGAAGTTTATTCCAAAATGTATTACTAAATTAAAGCAGTTGAGGGAACTGATAAATTCAGCTAATCCTGATTGCCTGATTGAGATTGACGGGGGAGTTGGTCCGGATAACATAAAGGAAATTTCTGATGCCGGTGCTGATATGTTTGTGTGCGGTTCTTCGGTTTTTAGTACTCCGGATATAACAGAATCGGTCAAAAACCTGAAATCAATTATCTCATAATTATCTCAAAATGGAAAATGTTTTTTTCAATGATAAAGTCCTGGAAGCGGAGAAAAAGATAATTTCTGATCTTAAGATTCCTTCCATTGTACTTATGGAAAATGCCGGAGCCGGAGCGGCGGATCACATATTAAAAAATTATATTTCTGATAACTCACCTGAAGTTGTTATTATCTGCGGTAAGGGAAACAATGCCGGAGACGGATTTGTAACTGCCAGACATCTGCAAAACGCTGGTGTTAAAATAAAAGTATTAACTTTATATAAAGAGAGAGAACTTAAAGGTGATGCGCTCATCAATTTCAGGATACTTAAGAACGTATCAAAAGGTAAGATAAATATTTTATTCTGCTTAAAGGGTAAAGATCTGATAAGTGAGATAAGAAATGAAAATTCGATTATTGTAGATGCTGTATTCGGAATTGGCTTTAAAGGTATACCTGATTCAAGGATCAGATCTGTTTTTGAATCTGTAAATTCATTAAAAAATAATTTTGTTGTTTCACTGGATTGCCCTTCAGGATTTTATTCTTATGACCAGAGTACGGTATGTGTAAGAGCAGATGTTACTCTGATGATGGGGGTGAGGAAGTTTCAGACAATGTTTTACAAGGGAAGAGAGATATGCGGCAAAACAGAGATGATCAATATTGGAATTGATCAGAGTGAGTTTACAAAATACAATACGGAAAAAATTTTCAGACCGGTTATCAATGAAATTTCTGAATTAATTCCCGCTCGTAATATAAATTCACATAAATATTCAAACGGAAAAGTGTTGATCCTCGCCGGATCTCCGGGACTGACAGGAGCTGCCTGTCTGTGTTCCATGTCAGCATTGCGCTCGGGAGCAGGAGCAGTTATAACGGGAATTCCTGAATCCCTTAATGATATAATGGAAGTAAAGCTTACAGAGGTAATGACTTTAGCATTGGATGAGACCGGAAATAAAACCATCTCCGTTTCGGCTTATTCAAAAATTAAAGAAAAACTTAAGTGGGCTGATTCTGTATTGATAGGACCTGGATTATCGGATAATGAAGAAACACATGAATTAGTCAGAACTATCATCAGGGAAAATGATAATAATTTCGTGCTCGATGCTGATGCCATTTCCGCATTCCGGCATGATATGAAGCTGTTAAAGAATAAAAAAATAATTCTTACTCCGCACCCGGGTGAATTTGCCGGACTTACGGGCTTAAAGACTGAAGACATTAGAAAAGAATTTTATGAAATTGCATCAGAGTTTGTAAGAAAATATAAAGTTACTTTGGTATTGAAAAACTCACCTTCGGTTACGGTAAGTGAAAACGGTTTCTTTATTAATTCAACCGGAAGAGAGAACCTTGCAACAGCCGGTTCCGGTGATGTTCTATCAGGTATTATAGCGGGTATTCTTGCACAGACAGGAGATCCGGTCAATTCCGCTCTTGCAGGAGTATTTATCCACGGTGAATGCGGAGACAGGTTGTACTCAGCTACCGGAGACAGGGGAATTGCAGCCGGTGATCTTATCACCCTGTTACCGGATGTTATAAATAATATAAAGAATGCCGGAAAAATTAAATAGCGGGACATTCCGGCATGTATTACTTGCAGGTTATTGCCTGCTGATCTTTGTTTTATCTTCAATACCCGGTGAGAATTTTCCCAAAGTTGAATTTGAGTTCAGTGATAAGATAGTCCATATAGCGGTATATTCCGTGTTGTATATTTTATTTTTTTATTCCTTAAAAAATCAGTCTAAATATGTTAAATTGCGGGACTATGCATTGGAATTTTCTGTTTTGTTTACTTCATTATATGGAATAACAGACGAGATACATCAGTATTTTGTACTTAACAGAAGCTGTGAATTTCTCGACTGGGTTGCTGATACGGTGGGAGCGTTACTAATGTATTTAATTTTCAGATATAAATTCAGAAAGATTGGTGAAACTAAATAACGGAAAAAGCCTTACATCGGTGTTATTAATATTTTTTATTCTTGGGTGTTCTGGTTCGGATGATAAACCCGATCAGAAGAAACCTGAGATTAAGGTGGAATTTACAGAAGCCTGGCTGGATTTTATGCCGGTAGTTACAGATGAAGGTAAGAACAGATTTGGATTTGTAATAGATCTGAATTTCAAAGGCAACCGTCTTGATACAAATTATATGATCAGAGACTTTAATATTAAACTTAACAATGATAGTCTGAACGGAAAGAAATTTAATGTGAGATATAAAAATTATTCAGATTCTTCATTTAACATGGAGATATATCAGCAGTATGATGAAAATTATCTTGATAAGAATAAGGAATATCCCGGAGAGACAGAGTTTTCTTTCGGTATATACAGAGACAATAAAATAGTAAAAAAAATATCTACTCCGAAAATTAAAATTCTGAAAACACAATAAATTAATGATACAAATAAAAGATCTTCTTGAAGTAATACCGCTCTTGATCATAGCCTTTTCCGCTATTTTCGTTCTTCTGCTTGAGGTATCAATTAAAAAAAGTGAAACTGTGATATTTGGTTATAGCCTGGCAGCCATTACGGCTGCTATTGCTTTTTCATTTAATTACTTCAATAAAGAAATGATTATTTTTAATCAGTTTCTTAGGATATCCAATGCCTCACTGACATTCAGCGTGATAATAATGATAAGCATGCTGATAACCGTCATTGCATCCAAAAGTTATATCGAAAAGGAAAATGTAAATTTCGGTGAATACTATTCCATGCTGCTATTTTCTCTGATGGGAATGATGCTGATGATTTTTGCAAATGACATTCTGATAATATTTATCGGACTGGAATTAATGTCAGTTTGTTTTTATGTGCTTGCGGGCTTTTTAAGACTGAGACAAAAATCAAATGAAAGCGCTCTTAAGTATTTTCTTCTGGGAGCTTTTATGACAGGATTCATACTTTACGGGATTGCTCTTATCTACGGCATTACGGGAACTACAAATCTCACTCTGATCTTTTCCGATGCAAAAGTTCTTACCAGTTATGTTTTCATAATCGGAGTAGCTCTTTTGATAATAGGATTCATGTTCAAGATCGGAGTCTTTCCGTTTCATATGTGGATTCCGGATGTATATGACGGAGCGCCAACAGTTGTATCAGGTATGCTTTCTACAGCCGGAAAGATCGCAGCCGTCGGAACTATACTGCCGATCATTCTTGCTGTTAATATTTTAAATTTTAAAATAATATTCTCGGTCGCGGCTGTGGCAACGATGCTTTACGGTAATGTTATAGCTCTTGCCCAGACAAATATTAAAAGGCTTCTTGCTTATTCATCAATTGCCAGCGCAGGTTATATTTTTGTCGGTGTTGCTTCCATGAATGAATTTGCGCTCAGAGGAATTGCTTACTATTTAATTGCTTATACGTTCATGCAGCTCGGAGCTTTTATAATAGTTGCAATGCTTGAAAAGAAAGATGACGGATCCAGAGAATATAAAAACGTTGATCTCGATTTTTATAAAGGACTCGGAAAAAGAAATCCTGTGATAGCTACATTCATGACTTTCTTCCTGTTCTCACTGGCGGGTATTCCTCCTTTTGCGGGCTTCTGGGGAAAATATTATTTATTCTTCGCTGCAATCAAATCAAATCAGATCTGGCTTGCAGTCGTTGCTATTCTGCTAAGTCTGATTGGAGTTTACTATTATTTAAAGATCATCGTTTACATGTGGTTCAGTGAGTCACCCGAAACTGTTTCAGATGAAAAATTCGCATTCTCTGATACAGGATTTGCAGCAACGGTGTTAGCTGTTATTGGCACTATTTTGTTTGGTGTGGATCCGAATTTATTCTTTAGTTTGTTTAAGTTCATTACTCCATGATTTTAATAGTATTGAGTATTGAGTATTGAGTATTGAGTATTGAGTATTGAGTATTGAGTAT
>CALMST010000088.1 GCA_937872315.1 uncultured Ignavibacteria bacterium
ATGTGTAATTGTGTAATAAGGATTGGCAACTTTCATATGTTGCCAATCCTTTTTTTGTTTAATATTAATTTATTATTAATTGTGATCTGCAAATGATTACTTTCCTCCGGTGGTGCTCTGTTATTTTTTAGAATTCAAAACTTAAGCTAAGTTTATATATTTGATAATATTTCGGATAGTAATGCATGTTTCTGATTAAGTAACTCATTTTTGAGTTGTAAAATTTTTTCAATTAAAATACATTAAAAGGAGACAGATCCGGTCTGTTTCCTTTTTTTATTCTCAAATTTTATTTCTTAATTCAAAATTTAACTTATGAAAAAATTAATACTGCTGATCACATTTTTTACTCTGATCTCATCAGGTATTTCATTCTCACAGGTAAACAGGATCACTGAACGGCTTCAGAAAAAAATGATGTCGGTCAATCCTCTTGAATATACAAGAATACTTATCTTATTTAGCGATCAATTGGATATTGAATCCCTGGATAAAGAGTTATACAGAATCAACGCTACAATGGAATACCGTTCGAAAACTGTAATAGATGCGCTTCAGCTTAAAGCCCGTCAGACTCAGGGACCGGTAATATCTCTTTTAAAAGAGGAAAAAGAAAACGGTAAAGTAAAAGAGTTCATAGACTTCTGGGTTACTAACCTAATATATGCTGAAGTCACAAATGATATCATACTCGAGCTTTCAAGAAAAAATGAAATTCAGATGATCGATCTTGATGAATTGATAACTTACGACAAGCCATTGTTTGATGATTATACACCTATGGGTAATGCAACAGAGTCATCGGAACCCGGTCTTAAAGTTATAAAAGCTGATCTTCTCTGGCGGCTTGGAATTACAGGCGCAGGGAGAACGGTAATGCATATTGACACAGGTGTTGATGGTCTTCATCCAGCTCTCGGACCAAGATGGTGGGGTAATAATGGAAGACAATGGGATCATGCATGGTTTGATCCGGTGGCACCTTTCACACAAACTCCCACAGACTGCGGTACTCACGGAACTCATACAATGGGAATAATGTGCGGAAGAAATTCTGCTTCAGGCGATACCGTCGGAGTTGCTCCGGATGCATTCTGGATGTCAGCCGGCGTTACGGATTGCCCAGGTGCGTCTTATCCTTCGATGAATATTGCAGCTTATCAGTGGGCAATGGATCCGGACAGTAACTCTTCCACAATGGATATGCCGGACGCCATAAGTTGCTCTTGGCAGGATCCGACTGTTCCGGGAGTAGGTCAATGCACATCAATTTATGTTTCGGTTTTAAATTCAGTCGAAGCCGCAGGTATCGGTGTTGTATTTTCTGCGGGTAATTCCGGTTCCGGCGCATCAACAATTACACCTCCGAAAAACATAAACACGGATTCAGTAAATACTTTCTGTGTTGGTAATGTAAATGGTAACACTCCACCCTACCCGATCTCAAGTTCATCAAGCAGAGGACCTTCTATCTGCGGCGGTGTCGGGACTTTATTAATTAAACCGGAAGTTTCAGCTCCGGGCACAAGCGTAAGATCGACTTTACCGAATAATTCATACGGAACAAACTCAGGTACATCAATGGCTTCTCCGCACGTTGCCGGTTGTATAGCTTTATTGAAACAGGTTGCACCTAACTTAACCGGTAAACAGATCAAAGCAATTTTATTATCAACATGCACTGATCTCGGCACACCCGGAGAAGATAATGATTATGGAAAAGGTCTTGTAAATGTATATGAAGCATTTCTTCATCTCGGCGCATTTCCTCTTAATGCATTCAATCTTCAGTCCCCTGTTTCAGGTATAAGGATCGAAACATTACCAAATTCAGCGGCAACAGTAAACATAACCTGGGATACAGCCGCCACCGGCGCGCAGTATAAGTGGATCTTCGGAAGCCCGACCACTTCTCCGAGAAAAATCACTATTCCTGCAAATACAAATTCGCTGACTATTACTTTAGGCGAACTGGATAACCTGCTTGCGAATATTGGAGTAGCTCAGGGTGACTCGCTGGTCGGTCAGTGGGATGTATGGTCATACAGAATCAGTCCCGTGGATTCACTTAAAGCAATCAACGGTCCGAGAGCTATTACTCTGAAAAGAGCAAAGC
>CALMST010000089.1 GCA_937872315.1 uncultured Ignavibacteria bacterium
TAATTTTCAAATTTTCAGAGTGCAAACTTTCCGGAAGACCAACAACGGCGGGAAAATGGGGAGCGGGTAGCCGAAGGATGCTCAGCTAAAGGAGGAAAGATATGGTCAAGAGGTGGAGGACCGATAACATTATGGAAACAATGGTGTCACAAAATAGGATCAAAAATTTTCAATGACGATTTAGAGGAACATAAAATTATTCAAGATTTTTTGCGACCTCAGGAACTGGAGGGAAGATATGAATCTATTCCCTTGTCTATTCAATGGAGTGAAAATCTTTTGAAAACACCAGAAGAAAATGTTTCAATTTTTTTTGGAAAAAAAGAACACAAAATATTTGATGTTGACATGGAAATTGAAGAGCATACTTTAACGGGTACAATAATTTTTAATATTGTCGCTGAAGGTGAAAAGTCAACTTATCAAATTGAATTCAATAATACAAAATGTACTTATTCATTAGTACAAGGTAAAGAAGTAAAAATTAAACGATATAGCGGAGATAGTATATCGTTTATTGATTATATGGATAAAGACCCTATTACCATTATGTATAGTGATGGATCATTTTCCTATAATAATTTTCATGTCCCAACTCCACCATTAAACTCTTTTTTCAACATTGATAACCTTCACACTATTGACTGGTCTAACACAAATATTCGAATTGAGTCACTTGGAAAAGAGGAAAAAAGAAATAGTATTCAAAACAAAATTTCTGAAGTTTTAAAAGAAGATTATGAAGTAATTTTTAATGATGATTCTTCAGGTGAAGCTGCCGATTTAATTGCTATAAGGCAGGAATCTAATGATTCGTTCAAACTTCACCTTATTCATTGCAAATTTTCTTCCTCTGATAAACCGGGAGCTAGAATAAATGATTTCTATACACTATGTGGTCAAGCGCAGAAATGCATTCGATGGAAACATAATGGTATGGAGTATTTAGTAAATCATATGAAGAAAAGGAATGAGAAGTGGCAACAATTTGATAAAACAAGATTTCTTAAAGGTACAATGACTGATGTTATTAAGCTTAAAAAGTTTTCAAGATATGCTACTAATTTTGTTTTTGAAATATCAATTGTGCAACCTGGCTTATCAAAAAAATTAATCTCAACTGACATAATTCAACTCTTAGCTAACACCGAGGATTATGTTTTAAAAACATCAGGAGCGAAATTAAATGTATTCTGCTCGCAATAATTTTCTATACTAATTTCATTAGATTCATTATTATGAAAAAAGAATTCACAATCAAGTCCCGTGGATTATTCTCACCTAAAGATGATAAACCTTTAAAAGTCAGCCGATACGGATTTGATCTCTGGTAGAGGAATTATCAAACCGCTTTCTGGATTTTCCATTCAACTTCCCTTACTTTTTCATTTATCCATTCTTTGTAAGGATAATCCTGATTGTAATCTATAAATATAAAACCCGAGGTTAATCGATTCGGTGACGTTTTATGTAAAATAAGTTTGTTTACTATTTTTATAAATTTCTTGTTACGTTTTTTATAATCGCTTGAAAAAGTTTTATCGTTCCTCAAAAAATGAATATAGGAGTCAATTAAAGATAATGCACTTTCATATTCCTCTAGTTCAAAATGTATCATCAAAAACAAATTTCTATAATCAAGTTTATAAATGAATTCTTCAAAAATGATCTTACTGAGAAATTGTTTCGCTTTATGAAATTTCTTTATATTGAAATAATATTCAGCTAAACTATAGTGAAAAATGTTTTGCCTTCTATCAGGATTAAGGCACTTTATGTATTTCTTTATAAAACTAATAACCCAATTATACTTTCGTAGTCTTAAACCATGGAGCAAAATATCTCTGAACAATTCAACAGGCATATTATTCGTTATTGACGATACATAGTTTTCATTTTTAAGAATATATTCATAAATCTTAAATAATTCTTCACCGAATTTGTTGTTACCTTGATGATTTTGATTCTTGGTTAGACAGTATCTCAATAACCTTCCGAAATGAAATCTTTTTTCATTTATACTTAGGATGCTGACATTTCTAAGTAGAGTGGTCTTATATCTGTAGTAATACTCCTCATTATCAAAATTAGAAAGTGCAAGCAACAATTCATAATATATTTTTAATATTTCACACTGCTGTTTATCCTTTTCATTTTCAATTACGATTTTAATCATTGAAAGAAAATCCGTCTTACTGATAAAATCCAAAATAAAATTATTTTCAGGCATTGTATCATATACTTTTCCTAGAGTTAAGATATTTTCATATTCTCTCACCATTTCTGTAAGGAAAAAAAATGTAATGAATTTACCCCTATCAATAAGAGTATTAACAGTTAGTTTTACATTTTCATCGTTGGATTTTGGTTTTGTAATTTTGTTAAGATTTAATTTATCTGTTAAAAGATAAAACATATTTACGTAATAATTTGCATCAACGTTCGGTTTACTTGTGCACTCATTTATCATTTGTTTGTTATTTTCTTTTGCCAGTTTGAATAGTTTTCTACTCATCAATTCTCTTGTAAATAAATCGTTAGATTCAATTCTGTATTTTTCTAAGCACAAAGTTTTAAGATATGCTTTCAACGTTGTTGAAAGATCGAAGACAAGATTATTGAATGTCATTTGGTTAAATTCGACTGACGAGGATAAATTCTTACACAAACTTTCATTCGTTAATTTCTTTGAATCAAAAGTAGGATAATATTTTATTAGCTCATTAAAAAAATTGATGAGTTTTTGACTCTTATTAAAGAATGGGGAGGATAAAAACTCACGAAAATTAGAAAGTTCATCCTTTGAAAATGTTTTTAATATTTCAACTGCTATATTTTCCAAAAAATATTCTTACATCGAGCAATTCAGCTCATAAAAAAATTTAGCAAAATTACTCAAATATTCATCTAAAAACAAGTTTTTTATCAACTTGCTTACCATTTCTTAATGCTTTTCCGAGCGATTCAGAGCAAAAAATTTCTTTTTTATTCCTGGTACTCACTTTTAGTTTTGTGAAAAAAATTAATATGAATACTAAGATAAAAAGTTTTTCTAAAAAAGTAGCATTATTACTTGTTCTTTTTGCATTCTTGTTCTGCAGTAACCTGGTTTCATCAAAACCAATCACTTCGAATGACCGATTCTCAGATAACTTAAGTATCGTTCAAAAGGATCAATCTGAAAACTATACATATATTCGCATTCTTAAAGATGGCGTTTGGTGGGTTTTGGTTTATAATGATCAAGGTGTCTTGATAGATGAATATGCAGAGGAATGAATGTTCTATTAAACAAAGACTTGGATCAGAAAAATGTTTATTTCAATTAAGACAAGGAATTCTTAAAACAGGTAACAAAAACAATCGATAACAGCTTTCGTCTAAATTGGCTGATTAACGCTACAACTAAATTTGAAAATAATAATTCTTAATTATTAATGATTAATGATTAATGTTATGGTAAAGTTTAAAAAAATACATCCACCCAAACCTCCAAAACCTCCTGATAGGATTCAAAATATAAAAACGATTAAACCTATTGGTAAGAACAAATGGATAAAAGCGCATTGGAGATGGAATTATGATTCCCGAAAATGGGAATGGATAAAAGGACATTGGAGCAAGTAAAACCATTGTAATATATATTGTTTGTTACAGCGCCCCTAAAACTAAAATTAAGCTCTTGGAGTGGTAAATTTTGTTCATTTTAAAACATATAAAAGAAGGAGGACAAATGATTAGGGGACCAATATAAATTATCAGCATTTAACTAAAAAGTGTTAAGTCTTTTATAAACGCATACAAAAATAAAATTAAAAATGAAAAACTCAATTAAGACCTTAGTTTTAATAATTCTTTCAATAGTTTGTTTCCATGAGAATGCTATCTCATGGACTGGACACCTTAACATTTCCAATCAACAGTGTCTACCTACTTCATATAAAACCTACAGTGATGTTTACATCATGCAGTTTGAAGTTCACATTAATCGGATTCCGATCTTTGATCCTACTTTATATAAGGTTGACATCTACTTTATTCAAGATGAAGTAACACTCCCTTTGGCAGGTACTTACCCTATTAACACTGACGTTGCTAATCCACAAGTGATAGCTATGTCAATAAATTCACTCAGGCCTCTTTGTTGGAATAAAGATGCTATTATAAAAGCCCATATTTATGAGAATGGAACTCCCAGTTCATCAGAAGATGTTTATGGATATTTTAGAATTTATAAAGAATCAGGTGGTGGACCTGGAAATTGTACAAATGATATCAAAGCTGTAAATAATTTTGATGCTGTAAATGTCCATGCATCCAATGTACAAATACAATGGTCAAACCAAGGTTGTGGGTTTTCAACCGGTTATACTTACTGCGATAGATACAAATTATCAAAAACAATTTATTTTCAAAATGATCAAGTCTTAAATATCAATCCTTCAAAATCAATGGGATTTAGTGCAATTGCTTCGGGTAACAATCAGCAATTGTGGTCTGGAATCGAAAACCAAACTTCTACATCTGCAACTCTTGTGACATTTGTATATAAATTAAATGATGGAACAAACAGGTGGCATCCATGCAAACCAGAGCAAGCAGCAATAGCTTATACCCTCACGGAAAGACCCGTTATAGGAAGTCTTGTACAAAATCCTTACCCAATTCCTAACTATGGTTCAGGAACCATTAAGTGCAATATTATTCAAGGGAATGATGTAAGATATACTTGGACGGTAATTTATCCAAACCAGTATGTTAGTTTAGTAACTCATGGAGAGTACACTAATTATGCAACTGTTTATAGCAGCGCTCCAGGTAACATTGATGTTCCTAATTTCAAAATTAAATGCAAAGCTTGGAATAGCTTGGGATATTCGGAATCAATAATCACACCATATTTTGGAACAATAGCTGGTGGTTGTCCATTTATTTTTCCATATGATTCAAGTTACGGTTTTCGTAATGACAACAATATATTGCACAGATCAGAATTCGAGGAAAATTATGGAAATGATATTAAAGATGTTTATAAGTTGACTTGCACACCTCGAGCTGAAGATAATGTTCTGAAAATAGCAATAAAAGAAACAGAAAGTGATTTAAATTTCTTTAATAACATAAAATTGTATGCAATTGACCACTCACCTATATATAATGTTGTGGTGACTGAAAGCAATGATATTGCAATTTATGACCCTGTAACTGTTGTTTCACCTGAAGAAGCTTATCAAAACTCTTCAATAATTACTCCACTTATTCAATATGATACATCATCTTCACCATCGGAGCATAAAGTTGTAACCGGTGATACCGGTGACTCTGTAATAGCAGATTACAACCAAGAAAGTCTACGGAAAGTTGTAAATACGCTACGAACTAGAAATCGCGGAACATCTGTAGATAGTTTAGCTATATTTGCAGAAATAGGACCTGAAGAAAAAGATGGTCCTTTACCAATAATACCAATAAAAAGACCTGCAGGATTACTGACCATTGAGTCAGATCTGCAAAACAATGTTGATAAAATTTTTGCCAGAAGAGAAAATATATGTCCAATTGTTATTCCGTTTTCAGATAATTCTGATGCGATTGAAAGTATAAGTATAAAGTGGTTTTTAGATTACACAATAAAATTTTTATCAGTCGTTGACATTTTTTACGAAGGTTTTACTAAGACAGAAATCCCTTTGTTTGGTGCATGGCATTCTCAAAATGGGGATGTTTTAACAAGTTTGCAAGAGTTGGATTCAAATTATGCTGAACTCGATTCATCATCTTACATTACACTCGTGTTTAGTGATATAAATCCTCCCAGCTTTGGTAAAGTGAGAGATTATGTAATCGAAGTTGATGGTCACTATTTGGTAGAAAATTATGTCGGAAACTACATGCAAGAAAGGCCTCAAGAAACTACAGAAATATTTAAGAAAGATGAACAGAGTGGATTGATAGGAAACTTTCCAAATCCTTTTAATCCCTCTACTATTATAAGTTACAATGTCGGCGATTTTTCTAAAGTTAGCATTATTGTTTATGATAACTTAGGTAAGGAAGTCACCAAATTGGTGAATGAATTTAAAACTCCAGGTAAGTATTCTGTTAGTTTCAATTCTAAAAATCTCGCGAGCGGTGTCTACTACTATAAGTTACAAGTTGGTAATTCTGAACAGGTAAAAAAAATGCTATTATTAAAATAAAATGAGATTTCTATTTTACATTTCTGTAATCTAGGATTGAAGAAATTTAAAACACTTTTAAAAAAATTTGATGTTAACTAAGAGAATAATTTTATTGATAATAATTTTAGTACTTGATACCTCATTTATTGCTGCACAATGGCTTCAGACTAAAGGACCAGAAGGAGGTACCGTCACTTCAATAATTTGCAATGATACATCAATTTTTATAGGATGTTCAGAGCTGTATGGCGGAGGTGTTTTTAAATCTACAAATGATGGAAATAACTGGACAGATCTACAATCGGGGCTTTCGCAATCCAATCAGGATTCGAGAGCTCTGATTTTAAAAGATGATATATTATTATCAGGTACAATTAATGGCATTATCAAATCTACAGATGGAGGTAACGATTGGCAAAACTGTTACTTTGGGACAAGTGTAGTTTCAATGTGCACTAGTAACAATAATATATTTGCAGGATTGGCTAAAGGAATAATAATGTCGAGTAACAATGGATTAACTTGGGTAGAAAGAATCAATGGTCTCACAGAGTTATCAGTTAATATAATTAAATCTTTTAAAGGGAAACTCTATACGGGAACATCAAATGGTTTATTTTTCTCAACGGATGATGGTAATAATTGGACATTGATTAGTCAGACATTGCAGCACAATATCATCAACGATGTAGAGGTGAGAGGAGAAACTATTTACGTTGCTACTTCTTTTGGTGGTGTTTATAAGTCAAGTAATCATGGAAATGACTGGGTTAATATTAGTTCAAAAATTTTTAATACGAATCCAATTGTATTAAAACTTAATGATGATAAATTGTTTGCATCATTTCAAGGAATTGGATTATTTTGTACAACGAATAATGGAATTAACTGGACATACATTAATCAAGGATTACCCTCAAACCCAATAATTATTTCAATATCAACGAGAGGAGAAATGATGTTCGTGGGTAGCTTTGGAGAAGGAATTTATAGAAGTACTGACAATGGAAACAATTGGAATGAAATCAATAATGGAATAATTGCTACTACAATTCTTTCAATGGAAAACATAAATAATCGATTGATTGTTGGTACAAATCGTGGAGTCTATTTTACTGATAATTCCGGGATGGATTGGCATCATGCAAGTAGCGGAATATCTTGCACATATATTAGTGCACTTAAAAAACACAATAATGTTTTATATGCCGGAAGTGCAGGCGGATGCGGAATGAAAAAATCAACTGACAATGGCGTTAGCTGGCAAAGCATTAATTTTAATTTGGATGAAAAAGCTATTTACGATATTACGGCTGAAGGTAGTTACATCTTTTTAGCAACTAATCAGGGAGTATATTATTCTAACAATGAAGGGTTATTCTGGATAAGGATTGATAATATCCCTTTAGATAGTTATTCGTCAATTGAATTTATGAATTCTCAACTTTTTACATCTACAGAAAACAAAGTCTACCGTAGTTCAAATTATGGACAAAGCTGGACTCAAACAAATACTGGTATTCCACAAAATGCGATTATACAAGACTTTGAATCGTTTGATTCAAAATTGTTTGCTGTTAGTACGTCTGGAATGTTTTTGTCAACCAACTATGGAAATTCATGGTTTTTGTCAAACAATGGTTTACCATCATTACCCTTGGAAACAATTGTTCGACATGGTAATAAGTTAATTTTATCAACATCACTTAATGGAATTTATTTTTCCTCAAACAGTGGACAAAACTGGTTCCCACTTAACATAGATCTAACGGCTAGAACTAACTCCCTACTTTCATTAGATTCAACTATATACGCCGGAACTTATGGAGAAGGTGTTTTCAAAATGTATATGAGTACAGTTGGAATTATCAATCAATCTGAACTCTCTCCTGATGCTTTTGAATTATTTCAAAATTATCCGAATCCATTTAATCCACAAACAAGAATAGAATTTGATTTATCAAAACAATCCCTAGTTTCACTTACTATATATAATATCAAAGGTCAAGTGATCAAGGAATTATTGAAAAATGTATTAAAGGAGGCTGGAAGATATTCTCTCATTTTTGATGGATCAAAGTTTCCTAGCGGAATTTATTTTTATGAACTCATGTCAAGTGAATTTAAACAAAATAGAATTATGATCTTAACAAAGTAATATCAAACTTTTATATAGATTCTCCTATTTTTAATAGTTGTTTAATAAAATATGAAATACATTTTTTGTTTATTAGGAATGCTTTTTTATAGTATTGGTCATTGTCAGATAAAGGAATCCTATAATTTCAAATTTTCCGTTTCAAAAGGAATAACCTATAATTTTAACAATTTGATCTTCGAAAGGGAAGAACCTCTTTCATCAGTTGCTTCTCAATATAGCGTTGATTTAACAGACATTGAAATTGGATATTTCATTTTTGAAAATCATGAGATTGGACTCAGTATTGGAACAAATTTGTTTACACAACCAGAGAGTAATTTTAAAACATCATATCAAATAGAGACCAATGGAGATACTGTCTTTACAAATACTTCCGGCTACAAGTATGTTGATTTGACATGGATTTCTCTTTATTATAATTTTCATTTTTTGAAGAACTATAAAGCGGGTTTCAAAATTGGTAATTTAAAACCCACTAATTCGAATTATGATTATTATAATTATTTTAGCCTAATGGTTGGTAAAAATTACAAAATAACTAATAACTTTTTGGTCGATATTGATTTTATTGTTTCCAGTAGAAGTATACTTAAACAACTAGAATTCAAATCCTGGCAAATTAATCTATGTTTTGGAGTTAACTTATATATCTGAATTTCTATTTATTAAACCGCATTTTTACAGATCCCATGGGAAAATTAGTCAATAACACCTCAATACTTACAATTTAAAAAAACAATTTTTGGATATTTCAAAATGTAAATGTTTCAGTACAAAGTACCGATTTAATTTCGTGACCAATCCTTAATATCTTGATGATAAAAAATCAAAGTTTCAGATTCATTTTAGTGCATCTTACCTGTATAACATAAATACTTTGGAAAAAACAGAGACGGAGAACCTATAAGTTATGATGAAAATGTTAATTCTCCAAATTATTAATATTTTGTTAATGGCAAACAAAGTAACTCCTTTCCAATTAGTATTAGAAGAATTGAATCGACTTTAGAGTTTGGAATTAATTTTGGAAGTGACAAAACAAAAAAAAGAAATGTACTTCAATCCATAAAAATTGACACCTCAGATTAACAAGTACATACAGCCAAAATTTGATATACTATCAATCTAAGCCGCTATCATACTCCGGGCACAAGTCCAATGATATAAGTTGACCGTTATTCGTATATTGTGGTATCTTTTCGAAGGTACAACGGTAATCCGTCGTAAGCAGTATATGAAGACGACCTCGGTTAGCTTAGGCACTATACGTGAGTTAGGTCGTGAAAAAAACTTCTGTATATGTTTGCGGTTTATGATGTATTGCAAAAGGTTAATCCTGAATATTCTGGATTAGCCTTTTTGCTTTTAAAGTGATACAATTAAAGAAAGCAAATAAATGAAAGGAGGATAGTACCTTGTCAAAACAAGAATTTCTAAATTTTGCTGAGATCAGTAAAACAATTAAATTCAGTGATGTACTTGATTGGCTGAACATAGCATATCATAAGAAACAAAATGAATTGAGAGGGGATGGATTTATTGTTTCCATAGAAAAGAATTTATACTTTTCCCCTCAGGATGATTTAAAGAAAGGATCAGTAATTAACTTTGTCTCATCATTCAAAGATATTGGTTTGCGTGAAGCAGCTCTACTTCTGAAGCATGAATTTCTTTCAAAGAAAAAAGAAGTCCAGCCAAAAAGAGATCTTCCAGATTTACACCTTGAGTATCATGAATGCCTAGCCGAGCAATTAATATCACCTGAAATTGCAAAAGAATATGAAGTAGGCTATGTCAGGCAACGTAGTGTAATAGCCGGACGAATTGCATTTAAGATGTATGATAATGAAGGTGAGCATATAGGATATGTCGGATACAAAAAAGAAGATGATAGTTGGTATTTTCCTAAAGGATTTAAAAGACCACTGTATAATCTTCACCGAATAATTGATAAAAAAGCAGTAATTGTTACAGCTGACCCCTTTGATGCGTTGAGAATTATTTCTCTAAATATTAAAAATGTGGTATCTCTTGTTTCGAATTCAATGACAGCTGAACAAGAACAAGCCCTGAAGCAATTCAAGTATATTTTACTTTTTAATAATGCTCCGGAAAACATTGTAAATCGTCTATGTTCATCAACCTTTGTAAAAGCACCACTTCTAAATAAACCTATCAAAGAATTGTCAGATCAGGAATTGAAAACGCTCATAAAGCCTTCATAAGAGAGGGCTTTTATTACTGACCAACTGATTTGAATAATAAATTACTGTTTACTTTTTAATATAAAAAATATATCTTGCATCTACATATCGCGAAAGTTTTGGACGGCTTTCGTCTCGTTTCCATCTGAAATGTGGCAATTTCAAAAAAGGAAAGAAATGGACGGAAGGCGTCGTCTCGTTATATACGGGGCGCGCCTTTTATGTCTTTTCCTTTGGGCTGCCACAGCCTCAGATGGGGACGTAATTAGGTTGCGTCCCTTTCTTATTTTAAACTAAAATTTTTCGAAAGGAGAATTATTTATGAAATTCAACAAAGTACAATTCCCGCCGTTGTTGGTGTTCCAAAAAGTTTGCTTGATGTAGTTTGAAGAAGAA
>CALMST010000090.1 GCA_937872315.1 uncultured Ignavibacteria bacterium
CTTCAGCAAGAGGAAATAATGTCGATCAGCCGAGAAATCTGGCGAAGAGTGTGACGGTAGAGTAAATTTATAGAGTGTATATAGTGTATAGAGTGTATGGAGTGTATAGAGTGTATAGAGTGTGTTATTATTGTTGAATACATTTCGTTAATAAAAAGTATCGCAGACCTTATGTTTGAAAATTAAACATAAGGTTTGCGTTTGTTTTATATAACAACAAATTATCATCTACTAACCACTAACTATTAACTACTAACTATTTAAGCAGCATCATACGTTTTGTCTGAGTAAATCCTTTTGATTCAAGTTTGTAATAATAAACTCCCGAAGAAAGTTTACTTCCGTCGAATTGTATATTATAATATCCCGGCGCTTTGTTCTCATTTACCAAAACCGCAACTTCATTTCCAAGTACATCATAAATTTTCAATGTAACAAATCCCAATTCCGATATCCCAAATCCCAAATGAGTGGTTGGGTTGAACGGATTAGGATAATTCTGTGACAGATAAAATTTATCAGGAACACCGATCACAACTTCATTAGATAACTCATAATATTTAAAATTCCCATTGAAATCTGACTGCTTAAGTCTGTATTCATATTTTCCCGACTGCAGGTTTTTATCCGTGAAAGTATAGCTGTTCGAATTACCGGTAGTGCCTTTCCCGGACACAAATCCTGCTTTGATCCAGTTATCATTGAACATTGAAGTTTGAACATTGAACATTGATCTTTCTACATCATATCCTGCATTATTCTCCTCAGAAGAAGTTGTCCAGCTTAAAGATACATTGTTTTTTTCAGTTTCTGAAGTGAATGAAGAAAGTTCGACCGGAAGGGGAATGTCGCCGTTGAGTAAGATGGAAACCTGATTTGTAAGGAAATTATAAACGGCTAAATCTATATCACCGTCATTATCAAAGTCACCAGATGCACCTGCATTAAAAATCCCATTATTAACAGCAGAATAAGTAAAGTTTCCGTTACCATCATTAAAACTTAAAATATCATAACCGCCTGCTACATCCATAAATCCGTCTCCGTTAAAATCCGATGATAGTGAAAAGATATAAGTAAAAGTATTTGAATTTGTAAAAGACCCGTTACCGTTATTCCTTAATTCTGTACCGGGAGATATAATGTCAATTAATCCATCATTATTTAAATCCAAGGAAATTCCACCACGGTAAGAATATATAATAACATTAACATCAGAAAGCTGACCTGCAAAGATATGTTCGGGATCGAAAACTCTGTTACCCTGATTGTTCAAAATATCATAACTTCTGCATAAAGTGTAGTTTAAAATACCTCCGCCAGTAGAGCCATGAATACCCATTGCATCAAGTTTGCCATCATTATTTAAGTCATCAATAAACACCCGATCGAGATAATCACCCGGCAGGCAGTTTCCTGTGAAGATGAATGAATATCCGGATCCGAATATTCCCTGGTCATTGTTGA
>CALMST010000091.1 GCA_937872315.1 uncultured Ignavibacteria bacterium
GATATGTAAATGGTATTTTGAGAAACATAAGATCATATGCGAAGAAAAACTTTCCTGGAAAGGTCAATATCATGATCGATGTGGATGCGGTAAACCTGCTTTAATTTGGGATTTCGGATTTGGTATTTCGGTTTTGGGATTTCGGTTTTGGGATTTCGGTTTTGGGATTTCGGTTTTGGGATTCATATCCGAAATTAAAAATTTTAACTGAAAATTAATAATTGAACATTGAACATTGAACATTGAACATTGAACATTGAACATTGAAAATTGAACATTGAATTGTACCCCTGCAAGGATTTGAACCCTGACTAATGGTTCCGAAGACCATTGTGCTATCCATTACACCACAGAGGCGGGTTGAAAGTAAATACAAGCGTTTTAAAGGACTTAAATAATTTAGCTTAAAGTATTTCAATGAGTCAATTTTGATCATTTGTAGAGCATTTGAGTCACTAATTGAGTCACTAATTTTTTGCCACGTTTTGACGTCTATAAACAGAAAATCCGAAAAGGAAAATTTCAGGTTTGCGACAACCTTTAAAACCTCTCCGGATCTTCTAAATAATAAAATTGTTTTCATTCGCAATTAGAAATTTATTTACTACAAATATAACTGAATGCTTAGTGGTTTTCAATTACATATTGTCTATCATTGCCTGGTTTGTTTCATCCATACTAAATGATAATATACCCTTTTCAAAAAGTGTTTGTAATTCGTCATTACTGAAATACTCAGGTATGTTAATAACTCCAAAATATTGAAGTGCTTTATATGGATTTAAAAATGATCTCCCGGTATATACATATTCAGGCTTTAAGAGATCCTGAAAATTAGTTTCATTACCTGGAAACATCCTTTCAATATTACGTAAACGGTTTTTATAATTCATTACTTTTTAGTTTTATTGAATCTCTTCAGGGAGTTTTATTTTTATTATCATATTTTCCATTTCGTGTATTTTATTCTCAATTGCCGATAATTCAATTCCCTTAATTTGTAAGTTAAGCATATATGTTATTCCGGTTGCAATCCTCAGATCAATTTTGTTCTGTAACACTCCGTTAATCAATAATGTATTAAGTTTTAAAACATCTGAAATATTGTTAAGCTCGTGATTCAGAAAGTTTGATCTTACTTTGATAATTTTATTCTTACCACCGGCAGATCGCACCATATTTTTTTCACTCTCCGGAATAGCTTTGCTATGCCAGTAACATTTAGTATCATTAAGTAAAGCATTATTTTTGCAAACTTCATTATTCGATTTTTTAAAGTTACATTTCATTAAATAAAAGTTAAGTTTATACTACATACCGCCTTAAATTCTTTTCGTGTATCAATTACCGGTTTGTCAGATTTCTGACAAACCGCCCCTCCGGCTTCTCTTTGTTTTATTTTTGCTTTTGCTTTAAATATTTCTTCAAACCTTAAAGCTAAAACACTTCTTGAATATGAGCTTAAATTTCTTCTGCCAAAGAGGATAAATTGTTAAGATCATTTTCATAATAAGCATTTTCAAATTTCAATGCCGGATCATTACTTTCAGTTTGTTGTTTATAGTTCTCTAATTGATTTTTTAATATTTCAACTGCATTAGATTCAATTCTGAGCTTATCCAATCCGATAGATTTTTCAACTTCTGATATTTTTAAGTTTATATCTCTTTTTAATTCTGTATCAATTCCGGAATTTAGATTTAAAGCATTTTGAAAGTAAAATAAAAAATCTATTTCATTATTTGATATTTCATTATCCAAATATTTTAAAATATTGAAATCCAGTTTCTGACTCGCCAAGTTTTCAGCTCTTTGTTTTGTCAGTTGCATTTGCAATCTGTCATCACCGCCCACCGCTTTATTTTTAAAAGGGAATTTAATTTCACTCATAGCCCTTTTTACTGCGGTATCTTTCATATCTATATCAAACATCAAGGATTTATAGGAATTATAAAACTCTTGTTTAATTTTGTTCAGATATTTTTCTTTCAATTCGCTTTGTATCTCCGGTGAGAACATCGAATAATCCGGGATTGATTCAAGTTTTTTTCTGTAATTTTTAATAAGATCTTTGCTTTGCTCCTTGATGCGTGATGTTGATTTTATTAATGAGTCCATAATTATTTTAATTTATTTTTTTTGGAAATGTTGTTTATATATTTTGCAAACAAGAAATGAATTTTCTGTTTATCATTTGCAGTATTCTCTTGATTGAAAAGATCAAATAACTCAGATATTGAATGCTCGTCATCCTCAAATATTTTTTCAAGATTTTGAAACGCTAATCTATCCACCTCAGATAAATTATTTAGTGTTAAGTTTTCCATTTTTTTGCTCCTTTTTATTTTTATTAAGTATTTATAATAATTTTTAATTATAATGCTTTAGAGTGCCGTTTCTGTTTAAATACAGTCAAATTAACAGCAAGTTTTTAAAATAAATTTTTAGTCTTTGTTCAGTGCAGATTCATAAATTTCTAATGTTTTCCTATTCATTTCAAGAATGCAATTTCCGGCACGCCCCCGTCTGTTCTTTAAGAGATTCAATGATAATAAATTAATATGTTTTGAATCAAATTCATTGACAACCCTTTCCGTTAATGCGTAGTCATCACAATTCTCTAATGTGATCTTTGATAATCCCAAAACAAAATTGCTGGAGTTTTCTACCTCACCGGATCCCTTACCTGCAAATAAATCTATGCCTGTTCTTGAGTTGTTTCTTGATATTTGTGAAACTATAATAAATGGAATCTTACTTTCCAGCGAATAAGATTTTATTTTTCTCATATTGTCAGAAACTTTCAAATATTCGTTTCCGTCTAATTTGAAATTTTCCATTAATAGTAAATGATCTATACAGATCAATCCGGCTTTGCGTTTGAAATGATTCTCCAGGAATGTCACAACTTCATTAAGTCTGTTGATATCGATTCTCTTTTCAATCAAAACAAAATCTTTATTCCGGAATGCAATTTCTTTACAAGCATTTATAAATTTTTCATCATTAGCCTGGAAATTATTTTCCACTTCATAACCAGAAACTTTTAATTCAATCTGAATCATTCTTTCAAATATCTCTTCACTGCTCATTTCAAGAGTAAAGTATAATGTCAGCTCTTGCGTGGTTCTGCTATGTTGCATTAAAATATTTTGTGTTAATGCACTCTTGCCGATTCCGGTTTCTGCTATAAGCGTCATCACCTCTTTTGATCTGATCCCTCTGGTTAATCCGTCAATTATTGGAAAACCTAAGTTGATTTTTTTTAGCGAACTTTCTTTTATATAATTTTTATAGTTTTCTGTCAGCTCTGCACTTGAATAAAAATCATTTGGATTTAAATAGCTTGATTTCATATTTGATTATTTTTAATAGTTCACCGCCGGACTTAATAAAATTTCTTTGTCCGGTCTAATTATTTTTTTAATGGTTTTTTTTAATTCAAACAAATCTTTGTGAAATTGTGAATATGATAAATTCCTGTATGTTGTCAAAAGATACGCCTGTAAATTATTAATTTCATTCTTCCTCTTTTCCAGCTGTGCTATGCAGTATAATAATTGAAAACATTTTTTATATACTTCGCCGGCTCCAGTATTGATCTTTAGTATTAAATCAAGAAATGATGGATTGATTGAGTATTCTGTCAGCTTGTCGATTGTTACAGCTTTAACAGATTGATTTATTTCTTTCAAGGATTCGTTAATGGTCACATGATTAGTTGCCTCCATTAAATTTAATTTATAAATATTGCTGTTCTGTTTACGTCTTATGATCTGTATATATCCCAGGTCTTTTAATCTGTTCAAGTGTCTTGAAATATGAGCATTGCTTTTTATCCCGGTATCTTTGCTTATTGTTTCTCTGGAAGGAAATATTTTATTGAATGAATTATAAGAGATCAAACAAAGTAATATTCTTACTTCACAATGTTTTAATCTTGTATCTTTAACAGCTTTATTTATTAAGTGAAAAATATTTTTTCCCTTCATCGATGATTATTTCTTATTAGTTATATCTTATTAGTGTATCATATATGGCACTTCTAACATACGATTTTGGCACTTCTTGAATTTAAGAAGTGTCTTATTTGGCACTTCTTGACAGTTGGAAATTGCCTTACAACTTTCCATAGTATTTTAATTTTTTAATATTCATAAGGTAATATTCATTTTTCACCTCAGGTGATGAGTTTAAAATTTCATTCAGATTATTACATCTTTCAATGGTCGATTCAGAGAACATTTCCTTATCTTTCATCGTCAGATATTCTTTTTGTTCGTCTTTAAATTTCACAAACAAATCCGGATCCGGTTCATTTAAAATAATGTCAGTATTTTTTTTCCAGCATTCCTGAAGTTCCGTTAATGATTCACAGGATAGAAAACTCATCAAGATTTTATTAGTCAGCAGAGATTTCTTTAAAGAATCACTTAAAAAATTATTTGAGGTTTTTTCTTTTGATTTTTTCAATTCATTTTTTTCTTTAATAAATTTCTTCCATGCGGATAAATCCATTTTCTTTAATCTGACTATATCCTGGATAGATTCATTATAGATTGAATTAAATTCAAAATAATCTGATGAGCTTTTGAGTCTTTGCATTATCTCGGAAAAATTCAAAACAATACCTCCTGTTTTGAAACTTTAAAAGAAAACGCCTCATCATGCGATTTACTCACTTGGATTAAACAGGGGAAACTGTCAGCGTTTATGAAATCTTTTCCATTTTTGCGAACTATTTCTAAATTATTTAAGACTGTCCCAGCTCTCAGATAATTTTTCCAGCGAGGAAAATTCCGGCACTGTTCGTAAATACAGCTTCGGAGATATTGACCTTCTGTTTTGAATAAGCAGTCGTAATAAGTGCCACCAAATTTTGATTTTTTGCGAGTGACTTTAATGAGTTCGCCTGAATAAGTATGTATTTGCATTGATATTTTTTGTTAATGAAAAAACGACACAGGAAAAAATATCAATGCTTTTGGGAGGCTTTGAAAAAACCTGTGTCGTTTTGAAATCTATTTTAAATGTTTTAATTTGTAACAAATTTATTTTTTTGCTACAAAACTAATTAATTTATTAATTGGAATACCGATTTGAAATCGGTTTTTTTTGTTTCCTAGATTTTTTATAATACCTACTAATTTTATCTCTTACACTATCAGGAGATACAGTATTGTTTAAAATATCTCTGCTTATATATTCTTGGATTTTTTCTTTACTACCTTTAACTTTTTTTTCAGCGTAATTTTCAATAGGTGTAATGAAGAAAGTCCAGGTTTTAGGAAGAGATTTTACAAATTGGATAATAGATTCTGGGTCACCTTTTAAAATATTTTGAATAGTTATATCTTTATTTTCTTGAGTAAGATTATCATACATTAACTTTATATGTTTTCCTAAATATTTAAAACTATTTCTACTGTTCGAAATTAATTCATCAAACCAATATAATACATCGGGGTTAAATTCAAAAAAATTTTCCAATTTAGAATATGCTTCTGGGTTAATTAAAGTATAGTCTATTGGGAAGTTGCTTGAATTAATTCGAAGCAATGTCATCACTTTCTGAGGGGTATTCTCTACAACTCCTTTTGTTACAGGTCTCAAATAATATTTTTTTCCATCATACATTAATTTCAAAAATTGTGTTCCATCTTTTTCAATGTTATTAAGCAAGAATCTTTGAATTGTAATTAGCATATTAGAAAAATCTTTTTCCTTTTCAGTTGATATGATCGGATTTGTTATATTCGTGAAATCTTCTTTATTCCTTGATTTATTTTTGATACAAATAAAATCTTGATAAAATTTATTCAACCTTTTAAATACTATTTGATAGTTTTTTGTTTTATAATTGTTTTCTTGAATTATTATCTTTAATTGATTTATATCTAATTCAGTGTAATTCATAGCACCTCCCATTTATTTTTATTTCAGTATATATATAATTTAATAATTGTTTATGGTCGCCTTAACCTTATAAAATTCCCGGAATTATTAAAACATAATGTTACGTCTAATAAATCAACAATACCATCACCGGTTAAATCAGTAACAAGATAGTTTCCCGTAATGAAATTTTTTGCACCATTATAGATAGGAACCACATCTAATAAATCTATAAATCCATCTTGATTAATATCACCGCTGTATAAACAATATTTGCTACCTTTCAATTTTAAGTTATTGCCATATGCTTGAGAGCTTGAAGTTGTAAAATCATAATAATAAACTGTCCCATCTGCGATAATAACTTCTCCACCGATTTTGCTCCATGTCTCTATAGTGTTTAAATGCCTTATTGTTATGTAATAAGATCCTGTTGGTGTATTATAAAATTTAAACAGTCCTGTAAATGAAAGAGAATCAATAATTGATTTTGCCGAATCTATTATATTGTAAGGGGGATTGGATTGCCTTAGATATGCAGTGATTGTATCATTCCGTCTCAACTGATTAAAATCAGTTGAATATATTCCTTCAAATAATAATGTTAAATATAAATTGATAGGTGGGATTGTAGTAAAATTCCATATTGTTGAATTATAAATAAAATCTAAACTATCCTTTACAGTTACTTTCCAAAAATATTTTGTGTCTAATTGAAAACCATTTATAAACTTTGAAGTATCATTAATAAGTGTATCTCTAACAAGTAATGAATTGAAATTAGAATCATTTGCTATACTCAAAACATAATAAGATGAAGAATTGTATTTTCTCCATTTAAAATTAATTGAGAGGGGATTATTAAATGAATTATTTATTGGATAAATTAATTCAGGGATTGGATTAAAATACAGAAAGACTTTACCATAATTATTAGGATTGTAAGCACCCACAATTATTTCTGAATAGCTATTATGGTTCACATCGCCGGCAGTAGAAACAGAATATCCAAAATAACTTTGAGAAGATTCTCCTGTCATTGTTATATCTGCAATTGTATCCATACTTGACCCACCATAAAATAAATATGACCGTCCTTTATTATTTAGATACCCATAAGCCCCAATAATTACATCAGAAAAACCATCTCCGTTTACATCGCCGGCATTTGATACTGATTTTCCAAAATAATTAAATGTATCTTCGCCAGTCATTATAAGATCAGCAATGTTGTTCATAAATATTCCACCAAAATAAATAAATGCCTGACCTGAATTAGAACCATTAACATCAGTATCCCTTGCTCCAACAATTACATCAGAAAAACCATCACCATTCAGATCGCCAGCAGAAGAAACAGTGCTTCCGAATTTACTACCTAAATAATTACCTGTTAATGTTATATCAACAACACTGTCAACAATTGTTCCTCCCAAAAGTATATACGCATCTCCAGCTAATGTATTGTTTTGATAAGTTCCAATAATTACATCAGAAAAACCATCTCCGTTTACATCGCCGGCATTTGATACTGAATACCCTAAGTAACCTCCAGTTGTATTTCCAGTCAAAGTAATATCAACAACACCATTCATTGGAGAACCACCAAAATAAATATATGCTTTTCCGGTATAATTATTATATCTAAATGCCCCAACAATTACATCAGAAAAGCCATCACCATTCACATCGCCAGCAGAAGAAACAGAACTTCCAAAATGATTTTGTATTGATTCTCCAGTCATAGTCTTGTCATAAATACTATCCATAGGAGATCCTCCATAATAAATATAAGCTTTTCCAGTGTTTGAAACATAATTGCCTGCCCCAACAATTACATCAGAAAAGCCATCACCATTTACGTCGCCAGCAGTAGAAACAGAACTTCCAAAAGCACATTGTAATATATTATTACCTATTAATGTTACATCTGCTATATTATCCATTGTTAAACCACCAAAGAAAATATAAGCTCGTCCAGTGCCTGAATTATATGATGAAGCTCCAACAATAATATCAGAAAAACCATCTCCATTTACATCGCCGGCGGAAGAAACAGATATTCCAAAAGCAGATTTAATTGTATCTGAGGTAAATATAATTGAACTAAGTTCAGAATTATTAAAAATTGTATTTCCATTCTCATCATCAAATCCATTTGATTTATAGTATTCTATTTGATTTTGAAATTCTGGATATAAAATAGATTGAGCTTGAATAGTTGTAGAAATAATTATGAATGATAAAATTAAAACTTTCATTTCTCTTCTCCCAAATTGTTATTTTTTATTGTAAAACTAATCATAAACAAACATCTAAACAATCTTAATACAATTCACCGCCTCCCTTAGATCATTAGTAACAAGATGTATATAATTCATACTTGTTTTTATGTCTGAATGCCCGGCAATCTCTTTAACATAGTTTATATTCACACCGGACTTTATAAGGTTTGTAATGAACGTGTGACGTGTGCAGTGAAAATGAAATCTCTCCGGGAGTTTGCACCTTCTCAGAATCTTTTTAAATTCCTTAGATACATATTCAATCAATAAACGTTTTCCGTATCGTATAGAAAAAATATATCTCTCAGGATCATACAAAGATAAAATATTGTGATCCCTGCTCTGCCCTAACATTTCATTTAATAGCTTTAATAGTTCATCCGATATTGGAATCTGTCTTTGTTTCCCGGACTTAGTATTAAAATTATCTTTGTTAGAAACATTCAGAATTAAATCTTGAAAGTTTATATCTTTCCATTGAACATTACAGATCTCACTAAGTCGGCATCCGGTGAGTAATGCAAACTTTATCAGATTCTTTATTACTGGTTTTTGAGTATTGTTAAGGATCAGTTTAATTTCTGAATCACTAAAAATTAATCTGTCTTTTTGAGGGATAGCGATTTTCTTTATTGAGTCACAGGGATTGGAATGAATCCAGTTGAATCTTAAAGCAATATTGAAAATAGCTTTGATGGTGGTTAGTTGTATATTAACAGTTGACGGTTTTACTTCTGTTAATCTGATAGACTTGAATTTCTCAATATCAGACACAGTAATTAACTTGATAGCTTTGTTTCCGGTGATCCTCAGTAAATCTTTAAAAGCATTTTTATATAGCAGTAATGTTCCACGCCTTAAATTATCTGAAACATACTGCAATACCTCTTTTCGCAGATCTAATAAATGATAAGCGTTAAGAGGCTTTTCTCTTTTTACTTGTCTTGATTCCCGGACAAAGTTTGAAAGGTAAATATTTGCATCGGTTTTCCGCTTTGTCTTACAGGAAATTTTCTTTCTTTTTTGTGAAATTTCGCATTGATAATACAGGTAATAAAACCCGTTTTTTGCTTTGGAGAGAAACATTTTTAAACCCCTTTCAGAGTCAAAAAATGACTAAAAGTCATAAAAATTAGTCCCAAATATAGTTCCAAATGATTTTAAAACCTTTAAACCTGCAAGGATTTGAACCCTGACTAATGGTTCCGAAGACCATTGTGCTATCCATTACACCACAGAGGCGGGTTGAATTACGAATTAAGAATTGAGAATTTAGAAATTTAGAATTGAACATTAAAGTTAATTGCAGATTCCTTAACAGGCTAATTTTTTGTAAATATATAAGACACAAAATTATTAATATTTTTCAGATGCATTAATGCTTTTTAATATTAAAGTGTGGAAAATAATTCTGAAACAATTTCATAAATTTTAAACTTGGCTAATTATTGTTAGAATTTTGTTAGGATTTATTTTAATTTTGTCCAATAAATTTTATAAATCTAAACAAAGAAAGGAGCTCCTGAAAATCCTTAATAAAAGTAAGTAGTGTTAATTGTTTCAAAATTAATTTACATTCTAAAACTTAAGCCAAATTAAAAATGAAAAAAATTTACTTTGTTCTATTTACATTTCTGTCTTTAGGTGTTTTTTTAGGTTTTACAAACAGTGACAATCCGAAAAATGGATCCAAATTTTTTAACGGTTCCGAACAGGATGTTAAGCATTCAGAACAGTTATCAAATGACAATAACATAAATCCTGTTTCAGCCAGTGGTGCTCCTATTTATTACTTCGATAATTTTGACGGTGCAAATGATACAACAAGTTTAAAAGCAAGAGATTATCTTGTTTATTACAGGGGATCAGGTCCGCAAGGTCTAACTCCTACCTGGTTTCAGGGAAATTCGACTGTTTTCCCGGCTTATAACGGACCGGATACAGGGTATATCGCAGCAAATTTTAATGTTGTAACTAATACAAACAACATTGATTCATGGCTTGTACTTCCTGACCTGACAGTATTTACGGGCGATGTTATCAGATTTCAGTGCAGGTCTGTTACAAGTAACCCTTTTCCGGATTCTGTAAGAGTTATGTATAATGATCAGAATGGTACCACTCCTGAAAGTCCGGGTTGGGTAGAGCTTGGCAGATTCCTTGCTACACCGAGCGGTAACTGGGAACAAAAGTCATTCATAGCTCCGACTTTCGGTACGAATACAAGATTTGCAATAAGATATACTGTTGTAAATGGCGGACCATTCGGTGATAACAGTAATTTTATCGGAATTGATGAATTGACAGTGGAAGGACAAGGTCTTTTGCCTGTTGAGTTATCAAGTTTTGTATCAGTTGTTACTAACAATAATGTCACATTAAACTGGTCAACTGCTTCCGAAACAAACAACTCAGGTTTTGATATCGAAAGATCAAACGCAACAGGTGAGTGGTCAAAAGCCGGATCAGTAACAGGTAACGGAACCACAGAATTAACCAGCAACTATTCATTTACTGACAGAAATTTAAACTCCGGAATCTACAATTACAGATTGAAGCAAATAGATTACAATGGTAATTTTGAATATTTTAATCTTAGTAATGAAGTTAATGTTGGTGTGCCATCACAGTTTGAATTATCACAAAACTATCCTAATCCTTTCAACCCTTCCACAAGTATAAACTTTGAATTACCTTTCGATGGTAAAGTAAGTTTAAAAGTATTTGATATGTCAGGTAAGGAAGTTTCTACTTTAGTAAATGAAGTAAAGGCTGCAGGATATTACACTTATAGTTTCAATGCATCCAGTCTTACAAGCGGAATTTATTTCTATACATTGAATTCAAATAACTTTTCAAGCACGAAGAAAATGTTATTGATCAAATAATCTTATCATAACTTCGCTTTTGCGTATTAACTAATATTAAAGCCGGAAGGATATTCTTCCGGCTTTTTTTGTTAATTTCAAATACAGGATAAAAATCTTTATTACATATGTATCTGCTGTTTCTGAATGCGTAAGTACTTTTCAATTATAAATCAGCATTATATTTAATTATTTAATTGCTTATCTTTCATCACAATTATAGAAATAAACTCTGAAAATTCGATCAATAAAAATTTTTTAGAGTAATCTTCTTAACTAAAATATTGCCAAGGTAATATTTTCCACCCAAAATAGTATCTTTCATTTACTTTTTTACTTTCAATAATTAAACCATAAGACCTATGATCATATCATTACGTTTTTTTGTTTACCAGATATTTAAAAAAAAGATCAGTTTATCAGTATCAGTTTTATCCCTTCTGATTTTTCTTTCAGGATTTTTTCCCTTTCAGTTAAATGCACAGCCGTTTGTGGTTGGAGTTACAGGATCTTCCATCAGAACTTTTAATCCGGCTGACATGTCACCGGTTACTCCGCTGATTCAAATGACACTTAACGGAAACCCGGTTCAGCAGGCACTTACCGTTACATATAATTCTGACAATCAGAAATTTTACGCTCTGATCAGAGAAGATTTTGATGCTGAACTTGTAACCGTTGAACCGCTTACAGGTGTATGTACAATGATCGGATATGTGGGCTCTGCCAGAAATCAGTCTTTCAGAACTTTAACTTATTCACCGGATGATTCCACGCTATATACTATGTATACCGGTTCATTCCCTCCTGTTCTGAATTACAGAACGCTTGCAAAAATTGATATGCAGACCGGTCTTCTGACAAATCTGTGGACAGATGCGAGAGGTTTTGATGACATTATAAACGGAGCTGTAATAGCATATAATCAGAACGACGGTTATATTTATAACTGGTATAACTTTGTTGATATGAACCTGTTACAGTCATTTTTTCTTATGGATAGGATAGATCTTCAAACATTTGCTGTTACTCCTGTTCCTATGTCCGGAACACCATTATTCAGTTGCGCTGGAGCAGTTCATACTACCGGCAGTAACTTTATCTTCACTGACAATGACAGTTCCTTTATAGTCACAAAGACCGGCGAAGCTGATCCTTTATCAGAAATGGATGATCCCATGTACGGACTTGGTTATGTAACTGATCTTGTGCTTCCCGTCGAATTAACCGCTTTCACTTCATCAGTTTCAGAAAACGAGGTCACATTAACATGGATGACCTCAAATGAATTAAACAATTCAGGATTTGAAATAGAAAGATCAGCGGAGGATCGTTCTTCAACTGTATGGACAAAAATCGGAAATGTATCAGGTCACGGCACAGTCACTACACTTCAAAACTATTCATTTACCGACAGAAATTTAACTTCGGGAAAATATAAATACAGACTGAAACAGATCGATTTCAACGGTAATTTTGAATATTTCGATCTGAACAGTGAAGTAGTTATAGGTGTGCCTGAGAATTTTGAGTTATCCCAGAATTACCCTAATCCATTCAATCCCTCAACAAAAATTGAATTCCAGTTACCGGAAGACGGGATCGTGAATTTATCAGTTTATGACAACTCCGGCAGGGAAGTTGTTACTCTTGTGAATGAATTCAAAACTGCAGGCTATTACTCTGTTAATTTTTCTGTTACAGGAAGTTCATCACTTTCAAGCGGAGTATATTTTTATAAAATAACATCTGATAATAAGAGCATTACAAAAAAAATGCTACTTGTGAAATAGTATCATATGATACCAAAGCAAATTAAGTTTTCTCATCAATCGGA
>CALMST010000092.1 GCA_937872315.1 uncultured Ignavibacteria bacterium
GCAGAAAGCAATCAGACAACTTCATGGTATGGCCAGACGGTATCAACAGCAGGGGATGTGAACGGTGACGGATTTTCGGATGTGATTGTTGGCGCAGCATTTTACAGCAACGGAGAGGACAGAGAAGGAAAAGTATTTGTGTATTACGGAGCAGGGGATGCCGTTCAGTCGCTTATTCCGGATGTGGTCTTCAATGGCGAATTTGGATCAGACCGGTTCGGAACTCCCGCTAATCCTGCCGGTGATGTCAATGGTGACGGTTTTGCGGATATTATAATTGGCGCTCCGGCATATTTACATGACAATATTTTCGGAAGATCTTATATCTATTACGGAGGTGCGGTAACTGATGATATTGCAGATGTAATACTTCCTCTCAAAGGTGTGAATAATCTTGAATTTCCCTGGATAAGATCAGCCTGCGGAGCAGGTGATGTGAACGGTGATGGTTTTTCGGATGTGATAGTGCAGAGTAAAACAAATTCTGCAATAACTGAATTTGGCACAGATATATATTTCGGTGGCAGCAATATGAACACAACTCCGGATGTCTCAATAAACGGATATGATGCAAATGATGTATTCGGAGTATCAGTTGCAGATGCCGGGGATGTGAACGGTGACGGATATTCGGATGTGATAGTGGGGGATCCGGGTGATCTTGAGAATACCATTTATCAGTTGTATGGCAAAGCATTTATATATTTTGGAGGACCTGCAATGGATAATGTTCCTGACATAACAATGTACGGCGAGCACTGGAGAAGCAATTTTGGATTCTCCGTTTCACCGGCAGGTGATTTCAACGGTGACGGATATGCTGATGTAATTGTTGGTTCACCTTTCTGGGCACCTCAGGGAAGTTTCGATGTAGGAAAAACATACATATTTTATGGAGGTCCTGATATAGATAATGTTCCTGATCTCACAATGACCGGATATGTTTTAAATAACTTTTTCGGTTACACAGCCTCAACTGCCGGAGATGTTAACAATGACGGTTATTCGGATGTGATAGTCGGAACATCCGAGAGAGATGACAAAGCTTATATATTCTTTGGAGGCGCAAATCCTGACAACATTCCGGATGTGATAATAAATGAACCTCCTGAAAAGGATTCTTATGATGTTGTCTTTATGAATGAAGATTTTGACGGTGACAGTTACTCTGATGTTATTGTCGGAAATCCTCACTATGATAACAATACAGGCAGAGCTTACATTTACAGAGGCGGAGAGAACATGGATAACATTGCAGACTATATATTAACAGGAGAAGAAGCAGGAAGCAGGTTTGGATCCTGGGTTTCAACAGCAGGTGATGTAAACAAAGACGGTTATTCGGATATAATAGTAAGCGCTCCCTGGTATCAAAACAGAAAAGGAAGGGCATATCTTTATTACGGTTCAGGTGATCCATCAGGGACTTTAGCAGCACTTAGCGTTTCACGTGATATTGATTTCAAACAATCAGGTGAGCAGGTTTGCTTAACCGGCAATGTTATGAATAAGCTTAATTTACCGATGAACAATATACGGATCAATTTTTTTGTAAGAGGAGCCAATGAAGGTTACAGTTCAGGTTTGTCAGATGGAAACGGAAATGTACAGTTCTGCTATGCAGGATTAAATAACGGAATGGATACAGTAATTGCAGTATCGGGTAAATTCAAAGATACAGCATATGTATTCTGGCAAACAGGTAATGAATGTATTTCAGGTCCGGTAAACGTAGTTACAAACACAGTTTATCAGTATTCAATCGAAACCCGGTCAGATGTATATTTTGATATATCGAATTACGGTTCGACTGAAGCATTTCTCACTTCAAATAAAAATAATGATACTGTTTACGTAAATTCCGGAAATCAATTCGGTCATTTCGTTTTATATGTATCCACTATAGATTCCACGATCTGCGCAAAGCATGTATATGTAGATAATCCATTACCGGTGGAACTATCGGCATTTACTTCATCAGTTAATGCAAGAGACATAGTATTAAACTGGACAACATCATCCGAACTCAACAACTCCGGTTTCGAAATAGAAAGATATTCAAACAATACAGACTGGATAAAAGCAGGCTTTGTAAATGGCAGCGGTACTGTCAATTCTCCAGTCAGCTATTCCTTCACGGATAAAAATCTGACTTCAGGCAAATACAAATACAGACTCAGGCAGATCGACTTCAACGGAAATTTCAGGTATTACGAACTTCTGGAAGAGATCAGTATCGGAATTCCGGATAAATATAAACTTTCACAGAACTATCCGAACCCGTTCAATCCGGTTACAAATTTGGAATTTGGAATTTCGGAATTGGGATTGGTTAAATTAAAAATATATGATGTCACGGGAAGAGAAGTAGTTACTCTTGTTAATGAAATCAAAGAGCCGGGATATTACAAAATAAAATTCAATGCAGGTAATCTCGCAAGCGGAGTTTATTTTTACAGGATGACTGCGGGGGATTTCATTGCAGTGAAGAAGTTAGTTGTTCTTAAATAATTCGGAAATATTTTTAAAATAACAGATCAAAGTCTCTGTTATAAACTTAACATGGACTTTAAAGATCAATTGTGAATAGGATATTGATAATATGAGTTTAAATAAAACTAAATTATACGATCATGAAAAAGTTAATTTTAATTGTTATACTGATCCTGTTTGGAATTATTTCGTTAAATGATAATAGTACTGAACAAATACCTTCCGGCAATAAGGTAAACTTCAATAACCATTTAGTTCCTGATACAGATCAGAACTGGTATTCATCTGTTTTAGAAAGAATAATACAGGAAGAATACAATATCTCTTATAATGAAGATTTAAAAACATACCAGTCTCCAAACAAGGCGAATAATATTCTTTTTATTTATAGTAAAGACGGATTTATCGCAAAAACGCGTGATACAAAAATTCCTCTATTTAACATAAGTGACAGAATGCTTAAAGAAGATGAAAAGAAGTATGAGATTGTTGAAGACTGGAGTATAGATCTTACATTGAACAGCAGAGAGTGGAAAACGGATGACTCAGAATTCAGCATTTCAGGTAACAAAGCCAGAGTAGAGAATTGCAACATTATAATAGATTATACAAACACAAATGAAGGCATGCGTCAGGATTTTATTATTAAAAATAAACCTCGCCTTACCGGTAATCTTGAAATAGGCTTAAATGCAGTATCCGACCTTATGATGAGTGTTGATAACAAGGAAGTGAAGTTCTATTCAACCACAGGGGAAGTAAAAATGCAATACTCTTCTTTGAAGGCGTGGGATGCAAACGGCAAAACACTGAATGCATATTTTGATAAAAAAAGTGATGAACAGTTTGCTATTATTGTGGATGATAAAGATGCTGAATATCCTGTAACGGTAGATCCGATTTCCAGTGTCCCAAATTGGCTATATTTTAATCATTCACCCGAAACTGATTTTTCTATTTCTTCAGCCGGGGATGTTAACCTGGACGGATTCCCGGATGTAATTATAGGAAATCCGGATTTGAAAGAAATATTAATTTTTTATGGTTCATCTGCTGGTCCTTCCATAAGTCCGGACTGGACTTATACAAATAGTTCAATTACCAAGTTTGGTTTTTCTGTTTCCGGGGCAGGTGATATTAACGGAGATAATTTTTCTGACGTGATTGTCGGTTCGCCATACTATTCCAATGGAGAAACAAACGAAGGTATTGTATATGTATTTTACGGTTCACCCACAGGATTGAGTAATTCACCTGACTGGGAATATGAGAGTAATAAACAATTTGCAAAAACAGGATATTCAGTTTCATCCGCAGGCGATTTCAACAATGATGGTTATGATGATGTGATAATAGGATCACCGGGATATCTTAATCATGAATTTCCCGATGCATACGGAAGAGTATCAATTTTTCTGAGTTCACAGACAGGTCTTTCAAATACTCCTGATTATACTTACCAAAATAATATCGGTGAAACAGGATTGGGAAATGTTGTTGCCTGCGCGGGAGATGTTAACGGAGACGGACTTTCAGATGTTATGATCAGTCAGCCATACTGGCCGCCTCCTCCGGATATGGTTTCAGGAGAAGATCTGGAATCTTACGGATCGGCATCAGTAATATACGGCGGTTCCGGAAGCTGGACAGGATACGGTGAATCGAATCACGCTCTTTACGGATATTCAATATCCTCAGCAGGAGATGTGAATAATGACGGATATTCGGATGTGATCATTGGTTCACCCAATTACTGGAGCGGAAGCGGAAATACAGGTAAGACTTATTTGTATTATGGTTCTCCATCCGGGATACAAAATTCTCCGGTATGGTCAAAATCTGAATATGCAGATGGGTTTGGGAGATCTGTATCATCCGGAGATTTTAACAGTGACGGTTTTTCGGATATTATCATAGGAGCACACAGAACTGATTGGGATAATCCGGATGATACAACTGATGTCACGGCGTTTGTTTACTTTGGTTCTGCCGGCGGTGTGAATGAAAATTATAGCTGGAGAAAAGATTTTTATGAAGCAAACTATTCAATTGCGGTATCATCCGCCGGGGATGTAAACGGAGATGGTTACTGTGATATTCTTATAGGGAACAGATATAAACAATATTCGAATTATTATACTTCCAGAATATTTTATGGAGGGAGTAATGTAAACTCTTTATCACCCTGCTGGAATACTGATATAGGTTATGTGGTTTCAGGCGCAGGAGATGTAAACGGAGACGGATTTGAAGATGTGATAATAGGTACACCACTTTACAGCAACGGTGAGACCGAAGAAGGAATTGTAAATGCATATTACGGATCAATATCAGGATTGCCGGTGAACCCCGACTGGACAATGGAAAGCAATATTGAAAATTCCCAATTTGGAAATTCGGTATCAGGTGCGGGAGATGTGAATAATGATGGCTTTTCAGATATATTGATTGGCGCACCGGGAGCAGGAAAAGCATTTGTATATCTCGGTTCTTCATCGGGTTTACTGAATTCACCAAACTGGACCGGAAATACATATGAAGCAGGTAAGAAATACGGGATCAGTGTGTCAGATGCTGGAGATGTCAATGGTGACGGATTTGCAGACATTGTAATAGGTTCACAACCCTACCAGATCTATAACGGACAGAATACAGGAGCATTTGTATATGCGGGTTCTTCTTCGGGAATTGCAAGCCAGGATCCATTGTGGACAGCTGTAAGTAATTCACCCACAAGTGTATTCGGGAAAAATGTTTCAGCGGCAGGCGATGTGAACGGAGACGGGTTTGGTGATATAATTCTCAGTGACTTTTTAGCACATAAAGTTTTTGCTTATTATGGATCCGCGAACAGAGGTATGTCAGATCCGGCAAACTGGTCAGCTTATGAAAATGAAATTCAATTATTCGGATATAGTATGAATAATGCTGGCGATGTAAACGGAGATGGTTTCGGAGACATAATAATTGGTTCGAATGATGTATCCAGCAGAAGCAAAATTGTGGTTTACAATGGATCAGCATCAGGATTACCATCTGCTTATAACTGGTCTTATAATTTTGATCATTTGATGGAAACAGTTGTATCTTCAGCAGGTGATTTTAATAATGACGGGTATGACGATATAATTATTGGAGATGAAAGATCAAATGGTAACCCTGCTGCATTTTTATTTTTTGGTTCGGTAACAGGATTAAAAGATAATTTTAATTTAAATTTCATTCTTGATTTTGTTAACAGTATATCACCTGCAGGAGATGTGAACGGAGATAATATAGACGATATCATTATTGGATGCGAATTTTCACGACAACAAGCCGGAGTTTTTTGCGGTTCAGGAAATGTCGTTGCTTATTTTCAAATGACTCCGAAACAGATCTATAAAAGTGGCAATACTGAATTGTGTATAAACGCAATTGTTAAAAATCAATATTATGCTCCAATGATAGGGGAAGAAGTAGAATTCATAGTAAGAGGAGTAAATCCGGATTCTGTATCGTTGTTTACAGATAGTCTGGGAAATGTAAAATACTGTTACAATGGTAATAACTTTGGTATTGATACTATATATGGAAAAGCAGGAAATCTTACAGATAAAACAATTGCAATCTGGGATTTTCCACTGCCGGTGGAACTAATATCATTTAATTCATCAGTCAATGATCGTGATGTCACATTAAACTGGACAACCTCTTCCGAACTAAACAACTCCGGCTTTGACATTGAAAGAAATTCAGACAATACAGACTGGATAAAAGCAGGCTTTGTTAACGGCAGCGGTACCTCCAATGCTCCGGTCAACTATTCCTTCACGGATAAAAATCTTACTTCAGGCAAATACAAATACAGACTCAAACAGATCGACTTTAACGGTAACTTCCAATATTACGAACTTCCCGAAGAGGTCAGCATCGGAGTTCCGGATAAATACAGTCTTGAACAAAACTATC
>CALMST010000093.1 GCA_937872315.1 uncultured Ignavibacteria bacterium
TTTTGATTCTACTAATGTTTCTATTTCAACACCTAAAATGTTAAACACTTTAATTTTAACTAGGCTTTGTTTTTTAATCTCGTATTTAATTTGTGTTTTTGGGTTAAACGGGTTGGGAAAATTTTGTAATAGTTTGTAATCTTCAGGATTTAAATAATTGGTAGTTTTAATATTTGTAATAAAGTTTGTATCACCTCCATCGAAAGTGTAAATACCATTTCTATAAAAGGAATACGCCCACCCTGTATTCTTATTTAAAAATTCAATATATGCTAATCCCGGGATATGAAAACTTGTATCGAGTATTTGATAACTCCAGTTATTTCCTGAATTTGTTGTTCTATATAATATTCCTCTATAAGGATTTCCCGCTATAGCACCACCTACTCCCCATAAAGTATCATAATTAATATTTGAAAAATTTACTAAATAATTTACTATTTTTTGTCCAGTAGGCAAATATTGCAGTTCCCATGTTTCACCTCCGTCAGTAGAAAATTTCATTTCATCACTTGAACATTTCCAACCGGTTAAACTATCTATGAAAAATATATCAGACCAACCATTTTGCCCTTGAATTTGGGTCCAATTTATACCGGAATTGGTTGTCTTTATAAATCTATTCAAATTCGATTCACCACAAAAACCAATATTATTATTATAGAAATAGATTCGTCTCAATGAAGTACCTGTTAACTGTCTAACCCAGCTAAATCCTGCATTTGTAGTTCTATAAATAAAATCTCCTCCGATATAAGGAAAGCAAACCCACATTGTATCATAGCTTATTGGATACATGTCATAGAATCCAAAATTACCCGGCGGGACTGGTATGTTATTCCAGTTTGCGCCGGCATTAGTTGTCCTGAGTATTTCATCTCCATGCAGAACATATCCTGTATCAAGATTTAGAAACATTACTTTACTAAAATCACGGGGTTTGCCGAGAATAATATTCCAGTTATATCCGGAGTTTGTAGTCTTTAAAACATAGTCAGTATCACTGCTGGCTATATTGTCTCCCGTGACAGCATAGCCGGTAAGACTATCCAGAAAAGTAATATCTGCAAGTTTTCTGTCATCTAAATATGGAATAGACTGCTGAGTCCATCCGCCGGTTCCATTATCGGAAAAATTGAATGCGATAATGAAGAGAAGTATAGAAAAGTAAAATATTATTGTTGTGAGTTTATTCTTATCCA
>CALMST010000094.1 GCA_937872315.1 uncultured Ignavibacteria bacterium
CAATATCAATATCAATATCAATTTCAATATCAAAAATTTTTTCTATTATAAATTTGTTGGTTTTTTATTTGTAATTAATAATTAATTTGAAAAAATAAATTAAATCATATTGGAAACCGGAAACGTAATAATGATCCTGAGCTTTGCAATACCTGTCATAGTAATTCTTATAATACTTTATTCTTTGAAGAGAGGATTGGGAAAGCAGAAAAAATATGCCGATGCTCTGAAGGAGAAGATCTCAATTGCAAAACCCGCAACCGCAGTAGTCATTTCAGCTTCTCAGGGAATGACCGGCGGGGATATTAACAGGATCATTCATCTGAAACTGGAGGTCAGTGACGGATTCAGCAAACCGTATTTAACTGATGCTACATGGTTCGTCAATACACTGCATTTTGATAAGATCAAAGAAGGTAATGTAATAAATGTAAAAGTTGATTCCAAAAACCGGTCAGTAATATATCCTTCAGAATCATGGGGAAAATTTACTGAGGGATACGAAAATCTGTAAATTATTATTTGTCATAAAGTTATAATTAATGATCAGCTGATTAAATTTTGCCTCCTGATCATTATCAGTTTAATTTAAGGATGAATTTTTTTTCAGAAAATAAATCCAGACCTTCCGGTCAGAGCATATTAAAAATAATTGCCGGTTATGCGTTTATTTATGCGGTGCTTGAGATCCTTGCAGCGCTCACCGGTGATCCGCTGAATACCGTCAATGCCGCGGTCATCTCTGCCGGTGTAATTGCTGCTGTTATAATTGCTCAAACTGTTTTATTTAAAAACGGATTTTCAAACATGAAAGAATATCTTGGAATCGGTACTCCTTCAGCAGTTTCAATACTTATCTCAATTGTAATTTCAATACTTCTGTTCCTTTGTTATCCGCTTATCACATACATTACAGGTTACAGATTCAGATTGCCTGACAACTGGCTCTGGCTGGGTGCGGGTGTGTTTCTTCTGCACGGTATAGCTGAAGAAGTGCTTTACCGCTCTTACCTGTTCAGATATTTAAGAAATGGAAGAAGTTTCAACAGGGCGGTCTGGATATCTGTATTGTTATTTTCCACGGCTCACATTCCGGTGATCATATCCCAGGGGATATTTGTCGGCGGTTCTGCTGTAATGCTTGCTGCCGTTTCATCTTTTCCTTTATCAAAGTTATATGAAAAAGGAAACAATACTATATGGGCGCCTGCAATTGTTCATACTGCAATAGATACAATTATTCCATTGATCGCAACCGATAAGGGGGATCAGTCATATCAGACCGCTGTTGTAATATGGATGGTCGCATCTATGATCATTCCGTATGGAGTTTTTCCGGTGAAAGATCCTGGAATAAAAAAATCTTAATTGTTTGTTAACCTGCAAGATTTTCTGACAGCATCATGCTTATTTCAGCTTGTGCAAATGCAAATGAATTAGAAATCAAAATTCATTATATTGTTTTTAAAAAAATAATTTTAATATGAAACAATCAGACTGCATCTTCTGTAACATCGGACAGGAATTTATCATACTTAAAAATGACTTGGCATTTGCCATCAAAGATAAGTATCCTCATTCCAGAGGACATCTTCTGGTAATTCCTTTCGAACATGAAGAAAACTATTTTGAGCTTTGTAAAAAAACACGCGATGCAATGAATGATCTTTTGATCGAAGCTAAAAAATACTGTGATGAAAAATATAAGCCGCCGGGTTATAAAATAAGCGTAAACATCGGCAGAAGCGCAGGGCAGGTTGTGATGCATGCCCATCTTCATCTGATACCGGGATATTCATAAAAAAATGAATTCTGAAAATATTAATCAAATAAATAATATAATGGACAATAATACAACTCAGCAGATCAACGAATCAACAAGTGACGAAAGACTTCTCGGAATGCTTTCACATCTTTCAATATTTTTCGGCGGAATAATTCTGCCGATCATCTTATGGGCGACTCAAAAGGATAAATCAAAATTCGTATCGTATAATTCTCTTCTGGCTTTATTTTATCATATCTCATATACTGTGTTAATTATACTGTATGTGATCTTTATGGTAGTGATCCTTCTTTTGATGGGTGTTGGATTCGGCTCAATGCATAAACACTCCGGTGGTGATATGCCGGGCATCATGATAATTTTTATGATATTTTTATATGCCGGAATGTTTCTTCTGATATTTGCAGGAATTGGATATGGGATTTATCTTGCAATCAAAACATATCAGGGAAAACTTGTGAGCATTCCTTTTTTGGGGAAAGTTGTTTATAAGAAAGTTTATGGGACTGATAGGTTATAGGTATTAAGTATTAAGTATTAAGTATTAAGTATT
>CALMST010000095.1 GCA_937872315.1 uncultured Ignavibacteria bacterium
ATAATCCGGATTTGCTCAGCCAAACTTTTTGGAAGACGAGCAACGGCGGGAAATTAAAGTTGTGCCTGTAACTGCTATAAGTCCCATAATTTAAATCTACCATCATAGAAAAATTCGGATTAACTGTTTTAATATATTCATTAATGTATTTTATAGCTGGTATCTGGTTGAATTCAAATTCTTCTATATAAAATCTTTTTATGTTATCTGCATACTGGTTTGCAATATTCTGCGCTTCCCAGATCAGCCACGGACTAGGACCATTAACTTTTGTATAATCTCCATCGTGTAACTTTTTAGATGTTTCATTTTCAACTCTTACATAATCAATCCACATTTTGCAGTTGCCATACCAGTAAACTCTGAAGTCAATTTTTGAACTCATATCCCAAAGGACTCTTCTATGTTGACCTTCTGATGGAGATGGTGGTAAAATTGAATCCTGAAGATATGGATTAAAGCTTCCTGCCAGTGTAGCATTAATCATTAAATTATCATCTGTTGGTCTAAAATTATATTCTTCTTTGTAATTTCCGCTGTAATTATTAAGTGGACCAGGATCTGCAAAATTTCTGGCTCTTATGATCACACTTTTCATAACCGTACTATCCCAGTTAAGAATATCAATTCTGCATACTTCTAACTCCGGATCGGTATCCACAACAGAAGAGTCTATTCTTATTCTTGGCTTTACATACCAGTTATATATTGAATCTACTGCGAAGTAACCCCAGGTAGAATGCCAGTTTGCTTGCTCTCTGTTTGAAATCAATCCCTGAGCTACATATCCCGGAGAATGATCATCGGTTGGAATTGGAGAGCAATACCTTACCCATTGTCCGCTGTCCAGTGTGTCCTGACCTGTATTATGATTTCTGTATGAATAATCCAATAGGTCCGGATTCAAATTAATTGCCTCGCATTGATAATCACTTCGTTGACCAAAGCACATATAAACTAATTTAGGTCTGTCAAACAAGGTTTGCAAATTGTTATTTGAGTTTTCCTCAAGTCTGTTTTTTACGGCATTTCCATATACTGAATAATTTGTGAAGACACCGTCATTATCATGCCATGGTGCATACGTATGCCAGATATTCGTTGATAAAGAATCTCTTAAATAATCATAAGTCCCGGCTATACCATTATCCATAACACCTATCATAAAACTGTCATTGTTTACGGTAGTAGTCTGATCAGACAAGGAGTTTAAAGATCTATTTTCTGTTGACCGGTAAAAAAACAAAGATGTTACTGAAACAATAAGTGCCAGTGAAAAAAACAATTTGTTCATTCTTTCTCCCTCCGTAAATACGGAATTTTAATTTTTAAAATTTAATTAAATAAATTCTCCTTTCATTAAGATAAAAATGATCATTTCAAAATGATCATTTTTTTGGAATTCACTAATTGCCCGTTTATAAATAAACTGTATAGATAAACACCGCTGGAAAGTGAACCCGCATCAAACTTTATTTCATAAATTCCCTCCTTTTGTTTTTTATTTATTAAATTCTCAATTTCCTTTCCGGAAATGTTAAACACTTTCAGATTTACTATTCCTGATTTTTTTAATTCATACTTTACAGTTGTAACAGGATTAAATGGGTTAGGATAGTTTTGATATAATTCAAAATCATCAGGTATTGATTCATTTGAATTATTTAATCCTACAAATATAGTTGTATCATTTCCTCCTGATGTTGTATGAATACCTCCAAAGACATAATATGCCCATCCATTTTTAATATTTACAAAATTTGTAAAATCGTAATAATCAATTCTTATACTGGTATCCGGTTGCTGATAACCCCAGGTAATCCCTCCGTCTGTAGAAATATTCATGAGTCCTCGGTAAGTTGCTCCATATAAAGCGCTTGAGCCAACACTCCAGATAGTATCATAATTAAGTACTTCAAATCTTACACTTCCAGATATAGTACTATTTCCCACTGTAGGAAAAGTATATGACTGCCATGTCGCTCCTCCATCAATTGTTTTTTTAAAATTCCCATAAGATTTCCAACCTGTCAAACTATCAGCAAAATAAATATCTGTATACGCTCCGCCTGAATTATCATCCCAATTCAAACCTCCATTGGTTGTTTTTTTTAGATATGTGTCATTAGTCATAAAACCAATTCTGGAATTGAACATATAAATCTTTTTTGGATTTTGCATAAACTGAAAAAACAACCGCACCCAAGTGTTACCGCCATCAGTACTCCGGAATACACCTCCGTCAAAAACATCATCAAAAGCAACATATAATGTGTCTTTATTTAATATACTTATTTCATTTCCAACAATTCCCGGTAATTGAATCCAGTTAATCCCTCGATTAGTAGTTTTAAATATTCTTGCTCCTGCGGCAAATCCAATACTATCATTTATAAATTGGATTTGAGATAACCAAGATATTACACTGTCAACAATCATCCAATTGTTTCCGCTATCTGTAGTCTTTAAAAAGTAATTCGGATCAAAATTTGAAAATCCAGTTGCATACCCATTCAAGCTGTCTGTAAAACAAATATCCGAAATTAATCTGCCGTTTATATTGGGAAGAAACTGCTGAGTCCACCCGCCGCTTCCGTTATCCGAAAAGTTAAAAGCGATGATGAAGAGAAGTATAGAAAAGTAAAATATTATTGTTGTGAGTTTATTCTTATCCACGACTTTGAAAATTTATATGTTTTTAGTAAACGTATAAAACAGATCAAATAAAATCTATAACTAAAAGTGTTTAGATAAAGTCTGCAAGGAGTGCATTTGTAAGGAGATCACATTTGGGGAATGCTCTTCATTTAATTAATTTTTTAATGAACATTTGGTAATGCTCTCATAACTTATGTGATAGTATTATAAAAAGCAATACACGTATCATTTCTAAAATATAAAAATGTACTAAATAATTATAAAGATTTTTTTTTAGAATAAAAGTCTTTCAGTATTTTCGCATAATAATATTCAAGAAAAAGTAAATTTATAAGGATTGAAAAGTATTGAAGTGACTCTTAATAATTAGGTTATATAATTAAAATTTTTTGAGAAGCAATATTTTCCTTTTGAAAAGTGTTAGCAGTTTTGTTAGCAGTTTTGCAAAATAATAAGCGATTTTAGTCAATTCTGGAGGAGTGAAAACTTCAAATATTGTAAAATTTAGCTATTTTTGATTATTCAGAATTGATTTGTAATCAGCAGGTTGGGGGTTCAAGTCCCTCTGCCAGCTCAGTAAAGCC
>CALMST010000096.1 GCA_937872315.1 uncultured Ignavibacteria bacterium
GCCGGAAATCATGCCGGAAATCATGCCGGAAATCATGCCGGAAATCATATAGGCCAATAAAATCATAATAAGCCGGATACCCCGCTGTTTGTGGCGGGGTACTTTATTTTCACAAACTGTAACTTTTGATCCTGAACCGGATATAAAACCGGATTTTAATATTAAAAAATGCTTTTTGGACTGCAACGGGTAAAACAGTGCCGTTCAAATCAATTTAAAGAAATTAAAATTATTTATGAATTGATTCAAAATCGGAAAAAATTTTAAAATTAATTATCAAACCTCACCCTTTCTCTCTCATTGGCAGGGGTAAGGATGGGAGGGTTTACTTTGAATTTCAGACATTAATCGTGAAAATTAAATTTCATAAACTTTATTAAAAAATATAAATGAAAACATTTTGGACAGGACCGGGGTAAAAAGGAACATTAAAGTTAACTATAGTATTTCTTATAATATCTTAATAATGTATTTTTATCAAAATAAACACTTTAAAAAATGATCAGTAAAAAAATTATTTTCCCTGTATTAATTATACTTGTAGTACTGGGAATATTTGTTGGTATGAAGATCCAAAATGCGGTCTCTGACGATAAAGTAACGTCCCAGGTCAGAAAATTTAATGATGCGCTGGAAGTTACATCCAGATATTATGTGGATGAAGTAGATTCTCAGAAACTGACAGAAGATGCCATAAAAGGAATGCTTGAGGGACTTGATCCACATTCTGTATATATTTCAGCAGATCAGCTAAAAAGAGTCAATGAGGATTTTCAGGGAAGTTTTGAGGGTATTGGAGTTGAGTTTGACATAATAAATGACACTCTTACCATTGTTTCACCTATCAGCGGCGGACCATCTGAGGAACTTGGAATCATGGCAGGTGATAAGATCGTGAAAATAGATGGTGTAAGTGCAGTGAAAATTGCAAGAGATGATGTTCCGAAAAAATTAAAAGGACCAAAAGGCACGAAAGTAAGTGTTACCATACAGAGAGCAGGAATCAACGAACCGCTTGAATTCGAAATAACAAGAGATAAAATACCGATTTACAGTGTAGATGCTTCTTTCATGTATGATAATGAGATAGGTTATGTAAAAGTGTCAAGATTTGCGGGAACGACTTATGATGAGTTTATGAAGGCAATGAGTGATCTTCAGGGACAGGGTATGAAAAAGGTCATTCTTGATCTGAGAGGAGATCCGGGTGGTTTTCTTGATCAGGCATTTAAAATTGCCGGTGAGTTTATTCCAAAAGGGCAAAAGATAGTTTTCACTAAAAGCAGGATCAGAGATTTCAATGAAGAATATGTTTCTGATGGCGGAAAATATACTGAGATTCCACTGGTCATATTAGTAAACGGTGGTTCGGCTTCTGCCAGTGAGATCGTTTCAGGAGCAGTACAGGACTGGGACAGAGGTTTAATAGTAGGAGAAACCACTTTTGGAAAAGGTCTTGTGCAGAGACAGTTTGATCTTCCTGACGGTTCGGCATTCAGGGTAACTACAGCCAGATATTACACTCCGACAGGCAGATTGATTCAAAAACCTTATGAAGGAAGTAAATATCTTGATAAGAGCAATACTGATGTGGAAGGAGATAATATAGATCATTTAAATGACACCAAAGACACTGCAAGACCTGAGTTCAAGACTTTCGGCGGAAGAACAGTGTACGGCGGCGGAGGTATCACACCGGATTTTGTAATAAAACTCGACACGCTGACAAATTATTCAATTCAGTTAAGAAGGCTGAATCTGTTTTATATCTTTGCAGAGAGGTATATGGCAAACAACAGAAAAAATATAGAGCAGACTTATAAGTCACCACTTGAGTTCAGAGACGGGTTTAATATAGACGATGAAATGCTTTCAGAATTAAAGAACATGGCAGCTGAAAAGGAAGTTGTGTTCAATCAGGACGAGTATAATAAAGATCTTGATTTCATAAAGACATCAATTAAGTTTCAGATTGCCCGTGATATATGGGGTAATAACGGAAGTTATCTGGTATGGGTAAATAATGATGAACAATTTCTAAAAGCAGTTACATTGTTCGATGATGCGATCAAATTAGCCAAATTAAAACAGTAAAAATTTTAATGCCTGTAAATTTCCCAAGGGTGAGTTGCATGATTCTGATAATTCTTATCAGTCTGATATCTTTTGAAGCTCACCCGCAGGAAAAGGTAATGGAAGTAAAGGAAGAACTGAAATATGAACTTACTTTCGGATTTATAAAACTGGGTTATATGAAATTTACCCTGTCCAATTCCCGTAAAAGCGGAAAAAAAACAATTTATAACTCAAGACTGGAAATAAAGACCTATCCTGAAGTTCCTTTTATAGAATTTAATCAGATCTTTGAGTCAGAGATGGAATATTATGAAGATGAACTTTATTCCAGAAAATATTTCAGATCCAGCTTCAAAGACAAATCTATTTCAAGAACCGAATACAAATTCAATTATAAAAAGGATTCGATAAAAATTGATGCGGAATCAAACGGTAATATTGAAAAAGACACGAGTGTGCCGATTGAAGACGATACAAAATACAGAGACAAGCTTTCATGGATCTATGAATCCAGGATAAATTCTTTCAGTAATAAGAATTTTAACATACCTGTCTTTGCAAATGACAGCATGTCATCTGTACGTTACTCGTTTAATGCCAATAAAACTGTTGTAAATACTGAAAAATTTGATTATGATATTTCCGTCATTAAACTTGAAGGAATCACTGACTTCACAGGTATATTCGGATTTAAAGGTGAATTTCTTATATTGCTGTCCGATGATGAATACAGAGTTCCGATAAAAGCATATTTCAATTCGTCACTCGGTAATGTAACATGCGAATTAATTTCATATAAAAAAGATCTGTGGAAACCGCCGGCATTTAAAAAATGATTTTAAAAATTTTCTGAAATTATGAAAACATTTATCGTTGTTATTATCCTTATCCTGTACAGTATTAACAGTAAAAATTCTTATTCACAGGATAATGTCCTGAAAGCAGGGGAAGAATTAAATTATGTGGTATATTACGGATTCATTAAGCTGGGTGAGGTAAAAATGAAGATAACAGATAAATCTGTTTCGAACGGCTTGCAGATCTTTACGGCGAAATCAAATATGTTCTCATATAAAGGAATTCCGTTTGTTGATCTGGAAATTGAATTTGAATCTGAATTAGTATTTGATGGAAATGATCTTTATTCGAGAAAATTTAAGGCTAAAGAAAAAGTGGAAGATGGTTATGTGGATATAGAATATGTATTTCATTATGATTCTCAGTATGTTTATGTAAAAAAAACAAACAAAGGAATCATAGAGATTGATAAGAACATTTCCATTAACAAAAATGTCAGATTCCAGGACGGTCTTTCTCTTTTTTATAAGGCAAGAATAAATTCTTTCACACCAGAGGATAATTTTATGGTACCTGTTTTCATGAATGAAGAGGAAACATCAGTGGATTATTATTTTAAATCAGAGCCGGAAGTAATATCCTTGTCGGCATTTGAAGATGACATTACGGCTGTTGGCTGTAACGGAGTTGCAAAGTTTACCGGTGTGTTCGGAATGAACGGAGAATTTGCCGGATGGTTTTCTAAGAACAATGCGAGAGTTCCACTTAAGGCTCAGTTAAATGCCATAGTCGGCAGTATAACGCTTGAACTCGATTCATTCAAAAGATCTGACTTAAGATTACACTGATAATTTTTTTAATCGCTTAGGGCTTAATTCCCCGCTGCTTGCGGCGGGGTACTTTATTTTATTTATAAAGACAGATATCCGGAAATTCACGGAATTTCTTCCGGTAAAATATCAAAGGGCGGTTTGTTTTGATAATTACTTTAAGAAAGCTGGTTTTAATTTATAATAATATTTCTCATTACTTTTTTAAGTTAATCTGAACACTAATGTATTTACCGGCTGATTTTATCCATAAAAATCTTTTTTTATTTGTTGAAAATTATTATAATGTTAAATAAAAATATTTATTCCTGTATTGAAACCTTTTTTAGAAACAAAGAGTCATAACTAACAATAAAATTAATTATTTACTGTTTGTTATAACCGAAACTTATTATTTTTACACTCGTTAATTTCATTAATTCTCAATCGAAAAATCTTAAATGAAAAAAATATTCTTACTCTTTTCCGTTATCATTCTTATCAGTTTATCAAATTATTCATCATCATCAGCACAGCAAACCATAGACCTTAATGAGGCTGTTAATATTGCAATAAAGAATAATACAAATATTGCTAATTTGGAAAAAAGCCTTGATATTCAAAAGCTTTCCACCAATAGCGCTAAAGGGAATCTTTATCCGGATCTGTCTTTGAATGCGAGATGGAGCAGAAACAACACATATTCTGACGGAACAGTAACATTCCAAAACGGTATTCCGATTGAAATTCCAGAACAGGATACATGGATAAATAACTTTGGTGTGGGAGTCAGTTCTTCTGTTACTTTATTTGACGGATTCTCAAATCTTTCACAAATAGATCTTTCGGAAGAAAATGAATCTTCGGTCATACTTCAGCTCGATAAGCAAAAGTATGATCTTGTCTTCAATATAAATTCCGTTTACTTTGACATTCTTAAAAAAGAAAAAATAGTCGCAGCCAATGAAGAAAACCTTAATGATTCCAGGCTTCAGCTTGACAGAATAAAGGAATTCATGGATGTCGGTAAAGTCACAATGACAGATGTTTACAGACAGGATGTTCAGGTAGCGCAAAATGAACTTGCCGTAGAAAGATCCAAGAACGAGTACCGCAAAAGCAAAGTGGATCTCTTGCTGGCGATGAATACTGACATGAATTCAGAATACACTGTTTCAGACAGGAATATTAAAACAGACCTGACAACAGCCGAATTACAGGGAGTATTAAGCCGGAACTCCAATACGGAGGTACTTCTGAATAAAGCTCTGGCTAACAGATATGATTATAAACTGTCTGAACAGGAAATAAAAATTAACCAGACCCAGTTAGAAATAGATCAGAAAAATTTATACTATCCGGTAATCAGCGCATTTGGTAATTATAATTTAAATGCATCAAATATAAACAACATCTTAGGTTCCAGAGCATTTAATTTCGGAATTAACATTGCGTATCCGATTTTTCAGGGTTTCAGCTTGAGCAATAAAATGCAGTCATCCGAGATACAGATCAAACAAAAGCAGGATGATATCCAGCTCCTTAAGCAGCAGATCAGAAGTGAGATAAAGAAATCTTATATAGATCTTGAAACTCAGTTTAAGCAGATCGAGATACTTGAAAGAAACATTGTTTCTGCAGAGCAGGATAAATTATTGTCAGATGAAAATTACAGAGTAGGTTTAGGAACATTGCTGGATGCTCAGACGGCAGCCACTAAGCTTAACACATTAATTATAGACCGGATTAATGCATACTATGATTTCCTATTAGCCGAAAAGAGACTGCAGTATTATATCGGGGATCTAAAATAATCAAATAAAATTTTAAATAAATAATATATAAATATGTCAGAGACAACTATTCCTAAAATACCGGCGCCCTTACCGGTGAAAAAACAAAAAAAGAAAAGCAAAAAGAAGTTATGGATAATCGGTATTTCATTGCTTGTAATTATAATTGCAGCAATAGTAATATCAGGGATGAAAGATGATGTTGTGATCGTGCAGACTGAAAAAATCGGGAAACGGAATTTAACTCAGGTAGTAACAGCTACCGGAAAAGTGCAGTCTGAGACACAGGTAAACATCAGCGCGGAGATCAGCGGTGAGATAATTTCGCTTCCGTTTAAAGAAGGTGAAACAGTAAAGAAAAATGATCTGATCGTGAAAATAAAACAGGACGCATATGCGCCGGAGTTACAACAGCAAAATGCCGCAATTGATGTTGCTGAAAGTAATCTTGCCGTAAATGAAGTTGCTCTGAAGAGAGCTCAGCAGGAGATGGAAAGACTCAACACATTATATAAGAAAGGACTCGCTACGCAGAGTGAAATTGACAATGCCCAAAACAATATTGACCAGGCCCTGGCAACTCTTAATTCAATTCAGGCACAGGTCAATCAGCAGAAGACGGGACTTTCAAGAATTAGATATGATATTTCAAAAACTACAATTTATTCGCCTATGGACGGAACTGTCACACAATTAAATAATGAATTAGGCGAGAAAGTACTGGGTACCATTTCAAATCAGGGTTCACAGATTATGACAATTTCTGATCTTGCAAAAATGGAGTGTCAGGTGGAAGTAGGTGAAACGGATGTTTCCACGATCAATATCGGTGATACAGCGAGAATTGAGATTGATGCATTTCCGGATAAAGTATTTACGGGGTATGTATATGAGATAGCTAATTCAGCTTTGCAGACAGGACAGGGGACACAGGACGCAGTTGTTAATTTTGTCGTGAAAATAAGAATATTGAATAATGATGTGGATCTCAGGCCGGGAATGAGCTGTACCGTTGACATTGAAGTGGAGCACAGAAAAGATGTGCTTGCAGTACCTATACAGTGTGTGACTACCAGGGAAGAAGAATTTAACATGGCCGGCGCAATGGATAACAGCAGCGGTAATGTGAAAAGAGAATCTCAGGAAAAGCTTAATAAAAAAATGAAACCCCGTGAAGTTATTTTTATTATAGATAATGATGAGGCAAGGGTAGAAGAAGTGAAAACCGGTATAAGTGATGACAGTTATATAGAGTTAGTAGAAGGGGCAAGCCTTGATCAGGAAGTGGTAAAGGGAAGCTTTAAAGCAATTAACAAGATACTGGAGGACAGTACAAAGATCAAAGTTGATAATGAAATTAAGAAAAGGAAAAAGAAAAAATACAGTGAAGATGATGATGAGTAAACCTGATATTAATTTTAGAATAAAATTATAAATGGAAAATAACTTAATAGAAATAAAAGATATTACAAAGCTATATATTATGGGAAGCGAAAAGTTGTATGCTTTGAAAGGTATTTCGGTTGCCATAAAGAAAAATGAATATGTTGCGATCATGGGACCTTCGGGATCAGGTAAATCAACTCTTATGAATATTATAGGCTGTCTTGATACACCATCAAGCGGACAGTTTTTTCTCAACGGAAAGAATGTCGGGGAAATGGATGATGATGAACTTGCGGATATCAGAAACAGAGAGATAGGCTTTGTATTTCAGACCTTTAATCTTTTGGCTAGAAGCGATGCTCTTCATAATGTAGAACTTCCTCTTGTTTACAGAGGAATTCCAAAAGCCGAAAGAATAGCCAAAGCCGAGGAGGCTTTATATAATGTCGGTCTTGAAGACAGGATGACACACAGACCTAATGAACTGTCAGGAGGTCAGCGTCAGAGAGTAGCTATTGCGAGAGCTCTGGTAAATGATCCTTCGATTATTCTTGCAGACGAACCTACGGGAAATCTTGATACAAAGACCGGAGATGAGATTATGGGTTTGCTGGAAGAATTAAATGAAAAAGGAAACACTATTATTATCGTAACACACGAAGAAGAAATTGCTCAGCATGCTCACAGAGTAATCAAGATAAGAGACGGATTGATTGAAAGTGACATGCTAAGTGAAAAAGGTTTGAAAGCCAAAGAGAAGAAAGAAATTTTAATTCCATAAGTATGAATTTTTTATCCGAAATAAGAGAAAACATAATTATTTCCTATAAGGCTATTACGGCGAACAAGCTTCGTTCATTTCTTGCCACTCTGGGAATAGTTATTGGTATAACATCTGTAACGCTGATGCAGACTGCCATAGAAGGAATTAACAGAGCGTTTGAAAAAAGTATTTCCTCAGTAGGAGCGGATGTTTTATTTGTACAGAAATTCGAATGGTTTGGAAAAGAAGACTGGTCGTTTTACAGAAACAGAAAAGACATAACTCTTGCGCAATATGAATATCTAAAAAGAAATTCCCAGACTGCTGCGGTAATGTGTCCTTCAGTAGGAGGAGCAAGAACTCTGCAATATAATGACCTTGTTCTGGAAAATGTCTTCATACTGGGCACTACGTTTGAATATCAGGAAACATTCGGATTAAATATTGAGGATGGAAGATTTTTTACAGAAAAAGAATCAAACAGCGGATATCCAGTCTGCGTGATCGGACAGGAAATTAAAAACGCATTTTTTGAAAAAACCAATCCTATAGGAAAAACAATAAAGATCGGATCTTATTCATTCAGAGTTATAGGAGTTGTTGAAAAACAGGGGAGTTTACTAGGATTATTCAGTCTGGATAACAGAGTGATAATTCCAATTGACCGTTTTTTTAATTTGTTCGGAGGAAAGCGTGGACTCAGTATCAACATAAAGGCAGAAGATATTAAAACAATGTCAGATACAAAGGAAGAGGTTATTGCAATTATGAGGAGAGCAAGGAAAGTTGATTACGGTGAAAGAGATGATTTCGGAGTTAATCAGCAGGAAGCTTTTAAAACTACATTTGACAGTCTGACTTCTTTGATCAAGATCATTGGTACTCTTATCACTTCACTTTCACTAATCGTCGGATCTGTTGGAATTGCAAACATCATGTTCGTTTCAGTTAAAGAACGAACAAAGGAGATCGGTATAAGAAAAGCAATTGGGGCAAAGAGAAGCACAATATTATACCAGTTCTTAATAGAGTCGTGTACAATATGTCTTTTAGGTGGATTAATAGGCTTACTGATCTCTTTTCCGATCAGTCTTTTGATTAATGCTTTTGTATTACCTACTGCTATGCCTGTATGGGTCATAGCGCTTGCTTTGTTTGTTTCACTTGTCTTCGGAGTATTGGCAGGTTTCTTCCCGGCATATAATGCAGCAAAGATGGATCCGGTGGAAGCATTAAGATATGAATAGCTTATAATGCCAGTACAGTTTTTAAAGTTAGCAAAGATTTTGATCCGCAGCGGCAGATAGTAAATTAATAATATATCTCATAATTAAATAAATCCGGTTTGTCAATATCAGAGTTATTAAGAATTTCAATTAACACATTAAAAGCCAACAAGCTACGGGCATTCCTTACTCTTTCCGGAATTATCATTGGAGTATTTTCCATCATAGCTATCATGACATTGCTTAATGCTTTGCAGGCCGGAATTGAGGGCGGGTTAAGCGAATTAGGGAGCAACACTTTTCAGATACAGAAATTTCCCGCTATACAGGTAGGAGGTCCGGGAAGCCGCGCTAAATACAGGAACAGAGAAGACATCACATACGAACAGGGGCTGAGGCTTATAGAAAAGGCAACTGTTTATAAAAACATTTCACTCGAGGATTATATTTATGATAAATCACTTAAGACGGAAAAAGAAGCTACAAATCCAAATTATTATGTAGGAGGTGTAATGCCCTCCTATCTTGAATGTAACAACAGGGTAGTTCAGTTCGGAAGATTTATCACAGATGTGGATCTGATTAACAATAACAGGGTGTGCGTTTTGGGAATGGATGCTGTTGACAGATTATTTCCAAATGTGGATCCAATTGGCAGATATATCACAATAGATAATTCACAGTTCAAAGTAATAGGAGTATTTGAAAAGAAAGGTGAAGGATTCGGTTCAAGCAATGATAATTTTGCCTTACTGCCGATAACAACAATGCAGCAGATCTACGGCAAAAACAACAGATCGATCAATATTGCCATACAGGCAGAGGATAAGTTAACATATAACGAGTGTATGGAAAATATCATTAGTGTAATGAGAGTTATCAGAAAAGATAAACCCGGAGCGGAGGATAGTTTTGAAATTTATTCAAATGAGTCTCTTATAGGACAGGTCAACAGTTTTACAAAGTATTTTAAATACGGAGCCGGATTCATTTCATTTATTGCAATGCTTGCTGCAGGAGTTGGGATAATGAATATCATGCTCGTATCGGTCACCGAAAGAACAAAGGAGATCGGGATCCGAAAGGCTATCGGCGCAAAGAACAATTCCATTTTAAAACAGTTTTTATTTGAAGCTATTATTCTCTGTGAATTCGGGGGTTTGATAGGTATTTTACTCGGTGTGATAACCGGAAATCTTATCGGAATTTTTCTCAGCAGTCCTGTTGTGATCCCATACGACTGGGTGATAATAGGATTGGTAGTCTGCTCTGTTGTCGGAATTGTATTCGGTGTATATCCTGCTTATCAGGCTGCCAAATTAAATCCTATCGATGCTTTGAGATATGAATGATCATCATATCTGCCGGAGGTTTTAAAATATCAACAGTAATAAAAAATTCTTCTAGTAAATGTCCCTTAAAGAATTATTAAATATTGCCATAAATACTTTAAAAGCCAGCAAACTCAGGGCTTCATTAACACTCTCCGGAATAATCATTGGTGTCTTTTCAATAATCACAATAATGACGTTGCTTAATGCACTTCAGGCGGGAATAGAAAGCGGCCTGAGCGGACTTGGAAGTAATTCATTCCAGATACAGAAACGACCTGTCATACTTTTAGAGGGAGATAACAGAATGAAGCACAGACCGGACATTACATACAATCAGGCTCTCAGATTATCAGAGAAAGCAACCACGTACAAGTATATTTCAATTGAAGATTATCTTAATGAAGATAAAGCAATAAGAAGTAATGAGGAGTCAACTAACCCAAACAATACGATTGGCGGAGTACAGCCCCATTATCTTGAATGCAACGGAAGAGCAGTACAGTTCGGTAGATTTATCACAGATGTAGATGTTATAAATAATAATAAAGTAGCTGTGATCGGACTCGATGTAATGGATAAACTTTTTCCTCTGGTAAATCCAATAGGTAATTATATCAGGATCGACAATAATGAGTTTAAAGTGATAGGGGTTCTTGAAAAGCAGGGAGACGGGTTCAGTCAGAGCAACAGCAATTTTGCATTGCTTCCTATCACGACCATGCAGCAGATCTACGGAAAGAACAACAGATCAATGAACATTGCTATTCAGGCTCCGGGCAAAGAGACCTATAATGAATGTGTGGAAGATATGACTAATACAATGCGCATTATAAGAAAAGATAAACCCGGCGCGGATAACAGTTTTGAAATATTCTCCAACGAATCAATGATCAGTACCGTTAACAGTTTCACCAAATATTTTAAATACGGAGCCGGTTTTATTTCATTCATTGCATTGCTTGCTGCAGGTGTCGGGATAATGAACATTATGCTTGTATCCGTAACCGAAAGAACAAAAGAGATCGGTATCAGAAAAGCCATTGGAGCAAAGAATAATTCTGTACTCAAACAATTTCTTATCGAAGCCGTCATCCTGTGTGAGATAGGCGGTGTGATAGGAATAATACTTGGAATACTGACGGGAAATCTTATCGGAATATTTTTAAGCAGTCCTGTTGTGATACCATATGACTGGGTAATTATCGGTTTGCTTGTATGTTCTGTCGTGGGAATTGTATTTGGAGTTTATCCCGCTTACCAGGCTGCGAAATTAAACCCGATCGATGCACTGAGATATGAATGATCAGTTCATAAATCCCGTAAGTGTGTCAATAATTATTTTCAGTTCAGGCACATCAAGTTTTCCCCTTATGCTTTTTAAATTATTCAATGCACCCGCAATTTTTTTCAAAACACCTTTGTCATTTCTTTTTTTATACAGATAGGCATAACTCCCAAGCATCTGTATCAGTCTTAGAAAAACGAAAAAATAAAAATCTGTTATGAATTTATCTTTATCGGTTTTCACATATATCTGAATTTCATCCAGATAATGATCCAGCAATATCTTTCTCTGATCTTCTGTGATCTTTATACTGCCCGAATAAAGGAATGAAGCGAGATCATAATGAAGCGGACCTTTTCTTCCTGACTGATAATCTATATAATAAAGATCATCGTTTTTTAACATTATATTTCTTGGCTGAAAATCCCTGTAAAGAAAATAACTGCAATCAGCATCAGAAAGAATACCTGAAGATACTCTTATGATATCTTCTATGATTATTCCGTCGAGAGAATTGTTAAGGAATATATTTGTGTAGAATTCATTGAACTTATACAGATCTGATCTTATAACAGATTCATCAAAAAATTCTGTCTGATAGCAGTCATTAAAGTCAATGATGTCTTTACCTGTGATCTGAAATCTTATAAGATCCGAAAGAGATCTTTTGTATAATGCCATAAAATCCTCAGATTCGTCACTGATAATATGCTTAAACAGGGTGGAGTTTCCGAGATCTTCTTCAATATAAAACAGCTTATCTTCAGAAACCGCATAAATTTCAGGTACATTAAAATTTGAATTCCTGAATGATCTCGAAAAATTTATGAATGCGTTATTCTCATTAGGATTCTCATTAAAAATCCCTATATATGTATTGTTTCCGGATGAGATCCTGTAAATTTTTCTTTCGGATGCATCTGCCTTTAAATTAGAAATATTGTCTATCCCGTTTCCGAAATTATTAAAGCACAATTCCTGAAAAGTATTCAATATGATCTCTCTTCTGATTGACATGGACAGTTACGATTTTAAAATATTTTCCAAAGCCGGTTTCAATTCCGGAAATTTAAATCCGAAATCTTCTTTCAGGGCAACTTCAGGTTCTACTCTCTGACCGGTGCAAAGATTTTTTGCAAATTCTCCAACGGCAATTTTAAGCATGAATTCCGGAACCGGCAGGATCAGTTTTACATCCATTATTCCGGCCATTGTTTCAATAAATTTTCTGTTGGACACAGGGTGAGGAGAGCATCCATTCAGCGCGCCACTTATTTTAGTATTTTGTATAGCAAAAATATACATCTGAACAATATCATCCAGATGTATCCATGAGAACCATTGTTTACCGTTACCCTGGTAAACTCCTATTTTAAATTTTAATGGCGCTATCATTTCTTTTATCGCTCCTTCATTTTTATCCAGTACTATTCCTGTTCTGATATTTACAACTCTTATACCTGACTCAGCGGCTTTTAATGCTTCATTTTCCCAGTCCCGGCAGACTCTGGCAAGGAAGTCATTTCCCGGTGGTGAATCTTCCTTTAAGATCCCGTCACCGCTAAAACCATAATATCCTACCCCGGAGGCATTGATCAGACATTCCGGAGTATTTTCGCAATAGCCCAGTGCATCCACAATCAGTTTTGTATTATCAACCCGGCTGTCATAAATAACTTTTTTGTAATCTTCTGACCATCGTTTTCCCGCCACATTAGCACCGGCCAGATTAACTACAGCATCAGTGTCTTCCAATAATTTATACAGAATAGCGGGATCATCATAATTTGCCCAGTTAAAAATCTCTTTGGTATATTCATTCTTAAATATAACAGCGGCTTTATCCGGATTTGTAGTGAGAATTCTCACAAGGGCACCTTGCTTTACAAGCTCTTTAACAAGCTTAGAACCGATCATTCCTGTAGCTCCGGTCAATAATATTTTTTTTTCCATTTACAGCAATTGTTGTATAAAAATATTTTTATGTTAAATTAACTTCTATATTACTTCTGAATATATTAAATTAGCACCTTTATAATACAATCAAAAATCAAATTAAGAGAGGTTAAATGTTAAAATTAAATAAAAAAACAAAATCAATTAAGGTTTTTCTGATTACTTTACTAACCGTTTTTTCGTTGTCATTCTTTTCAGGATGTGATGAAGATAATCCCTTAAACCCTGTTAATCCGCAGGCTTTTCTTTCCGTGGTTCATGCTAGCCCGAATGCTCCAAATGTAGATATTATCTACGGAAGCATAACAGCTGCAACTGATGTACCTTATCTTTCAAGATTAGCTTACATACCGGTTACCGGAAATTCCGTAACAAATTTAAGAATAAATGCTGCCGGAACAAGCACTACTGTTATCGATACAGCTCTTTATATGGAAGAAAATAAAAGCTATACAGTATTTGTCTATGATTCACTCGCCAGCATTAAGCCTTTATTCCTGAATGATGATCTTTCATCACCGGGAAGCATTAATGCAAATGTAAGATTTTTGCATTTATCTCCAAACGGACCAACTGTTGATGTTGGTGTTTCAGGTAAAACAACACCATGGTTTGCGTTTGAATCTTTTTCTCAATACACAAGTTTCCGCCCTGTCACCGGACAGATGTATGATTCGTTAAACGTTTATCCCGCAGGAACTCCTACGGTATTTTACACAAAATCAAATGTTAATTTTGAGCCCGGCAGAATTTATACTATCATTGCAAATGGATTTGTCGGCGGAACAGGCACACAGGCATTTGGTCTTACTATCTACCGGAACAATTAAATCTTATCTTTTTCTTTTTTCTGACTGAGAAGGAGTTCTTCAGTCCTTTTTAATGAGACAGTTTGTAAAACCAGACTGTCTCATTTTTCATAATATACTTTTTCCAGGAAAAGTCCCGAAGGAGGCGCAGTATATTTTGCAGGTTCATTTGAAAACTGGGCAAGATAATTTTTTATGTTTTCTTTTTTAATATTACCTCTGCCGCATTCAACAAGTATTCCCGTAACTCTCCTGACCATCTTCCATAAAAAATGTGAAGCTTTAATGCGTATCAATATTAATTCCTCATCTTCGGTGATCTCAATAAATTCCACAAGTACTTTTGTAGATTTGTTTTCCTTATCAGGTTCGGAAAAAGACTGAAAATTATTCATGCCGGTCATCATCTGAGCAGCTTCGTTCATATAAAAAACATCAAGATCATCCTTTATCCACCACACATATTTTTTATCGAAAGCAGTTCTTCTTTTTGAGATCCTGTAAAGATATTGCCGTGCTTCAGCAGAATGACGGGCATGAAAACGTTCATCTGCTTTTTCGATATTCAGAATATTAATATCTGAGGGAAGTTCGTCATTAATTTTAAACTGAAGAATATGAGGTGCAAGCATTGTATTACAGTCAATGTGAGCAACCTGTTCGATTGCATGCACTCCGCTGTCAGTTCGTCCTGAACCCTGTATATCTATAAGCTTGCTTTCACCTTTTGATTTTTTAAATGCACTTTCAACGGCTTTTATAAGCGAGCCCTGAACAGTCTTTGCATTATTCTGTTTCTGCCAACCCGAATAATTCGTTCCGTCATATTCTATAAATAATTTATATTTCATTCTTTTTTCTTTCGCCTGTTCATCAAATACCAAACGCTGTATTTGCCGGGACCTGTAAGGATCAGAGCGATAAACACAAACATTAATTCCATGGGATAAATAACTTTACTCCATGGATCCAGACCTATTAAATGTTTAGACATTGCTGTAAACATTGTAAAAGCCATCAGAAATGCGGCTGGTCTGAAAAGAAAGCCGGCTATTAGAAAAAAGGGAACCACAAATTCAGAAAATGCTGCCATAAAACCCCAGAATGTCGGAAAAAAATTAATTCCAAAACTAGACATCGCTTCTCCCAGTTTTGCCCATCGCTCGGGACCGCCTGTTATTTTTCCTAATCCATGAACAAATATGAACGAAAGTCCGATTCCAATTCTTATGATCAGTATTCCGAGATCAGTATGTTTACCTAACGAATTATTCATGTTATAATTTTACTTTTTAAAAAACTTTCTACAGCTTCATTAAACTCCGATGGTTTATCTATATTACACAGATGTCCCGCTTTATCGATTACTTTAAATTCGGAATTCTTTAATTCTTCTTTCATATTAAATGAGTTAATAACAGGAGTCAGAATATCCTCTCTCCCGACTACTACCAGAACCGGAATTAATATTTCCTTAAGGAGATAAAATGAATTTGTTCTCGTTGCAATCGCCAGCTGATTTGAGCAGATTCCATTTTCATCAGCCCAGTTTAAAATCATATCCACAAAATTCCGGATCTCTTTATTGTGATAACTGTCATCCGAGATTAATTTTCTTAAAAATTCTTCAAGGAATTTTTCCTTGCCGCCTGATCTGATTTTAATAATACTTTCGGAGCGGCTGATGAGAGCGGCATTATTATCATTTTCCGCTTTTGTACCCGCAAGGATAAGTGATCGGAACTTTGACGGATCCTTTAAAACTGATCTCATCAAAATATATCCGCCCATTGAAAGTCCGCATGCATGTACATTTTCCAGTTTCAGATGTTCGATTATGCTCAGGAGATCATTGACATGATCTTCCATAGTGAACAGATAATTGACAAGTTCATTACTGTAACCAAGTCCTCTGGCATCATAAGTTATTACTCTGTATTTATCTTTAAAATATTCTACCTGTGCATCCCACATCCTGTTGCACAGCGGAAAAGCGTGAATAAAAATCAACGGTTCTCCTTCACCGCCGTAATCTGTCACACTGATACTGTGAAGTTTGAAATTATTCATTGGGTTTTAATTATTTGGTTTATTTAATCGCATTATTCAAAAATTTATTGAATTCACAGGAAATTCTTATATGTTCTGTTATTATATCTGTAAGCTCTTCATTCAAAACAACATCAGATTTAAAGTTTTTAAATACATAGAATTGTTTCATCTTCAAAGACTCAATTAAAAATGGATCTTCATTTTCCATATCAAGATTCTCATAACCTTTAGGCAATTTAGTCAGTGATTCTCCAGAAACATTCCCAAATGTCTTTACAAACTCATTATCCGAAGTAATTGCTTTATATTTTTTGAAATTCCTGTAAATGTGATTTCTTATTTTTTTCAGATGATCATTATCCATGCTATATTGTCCGGAAGCAAACAAAAAGTTTTTTGAATCAAAATGAAAATAGAATGCCGGTATCTCAGCAGACTTTATCCTGTCAAATGCAAATGCGGCTGCATAGATTTCTTTGTATGGTTTCTTATCTTTTGAAAATCGGACATCGCGATTGATACGAAAAATTGATTTATAATTGACTACTATGTCGGGATCTATTTTATTTATTTCGATAGCAAGAGTATCAATAAGATCCCGCATTGGTTTTTTAAGATTGTCTTCATATAAATCTCTGTGTTCATCAAACCAGGTTTTGTTATTGTTTGAAGGTATAGCAAGGTCTTTAAGAAATTTCAATGCTTTTTTCGGAAAACCCAAAAACGGTTCTTTGACTAATTCATCTAACATTTTAAAAAAAATTTTGATTTACGGAACTTAATCTGTTTTGATGTATATAACTTCGAGTATGAAAAACTGTTATCCAATCTAAGTATTAATTTCAACTTTTAAAATTTAAAAAAGCATTTTACAAAAATAAAATATTTTATATTAAGCCATGAAAACTCAAAACTTATGCTTTATCTTTCTACTGATGTTAATATTGATCCTTCAGCCTTTAAGTTCACATGGTCAGTCCCGGGATGTGAACTTTAACATTTCAACTAACAGCATTTACTTTCCGGGAGATGATATCAATCTGACAATGTATTCTTATGATTACAGGAATAAAAAGAATGCTTCGAAGAATATTACTTTTGAAATTTCAGTACTTAAAATAAAAGATATAAATGCTTTCTACTCCAAACAGTCTTCCCGTTATAATCTTGATGTGCTGAGCAAAGACAGTCTCAATCTTTCATATCTGACAGAAGAAGTTTCTTCATTTAAAAAAACATTAAGTTCGAAAAGAGATTACGGCTATTTGTATATCAATGAGACCATTCCGATAAAAGTAAATTCCAAAGGCGCATACTTAATTAAAGTTACATCCGGAAACAAGGTAGCATACTGCGGTTTTATAATCTCAGAGCTGGGATTGGTTTCAAAAGCAGGAAATAATTCAATGCTGGCATATGTGGTGGACAGAAGATCAGGTAATCCGGTTTCAAATGCACAGCTGAGTTTTTATTTAGGTACAAGACAGATAGGAGCAGGACAGACCTCGGACGGAATGTTTTACCAGACTGTCACCGATGAAGTAAAAGAAAATACAGGAATGGATGAAGATCCGAAACCAATGATTATAGGGAAGCATAATGATGATGTAATTCTGTCGGATGCATATCTGTATTTCGGATATAATCAGAATAAATATTACACATACATATTTACCGAGCAGCCTGTTTACAGAACCGGATCTGAAGTAAATTTCAAAGGAACTATAAGGAAGAACACTTCATCTCAAATGGAACCCCTGGGAAATAAAGAGCTGACAGTAATTATTAAAGATTCGAAAAATTCTGAAGTATATAAGGAAGTTGTCAAAACTAATGACAACGGAAGTTTTGACGGAACATATAAAATTGATGAGAATGGAGCTTTAGGTGATTATTATATTTATGCAAATATAGATGAGAACAATTCTTACAGTGCTCCATTTACTGTGGAGCAATACAAAAAGCCAGAATATAAAGTCACCGTTACAACTGACAGGAATCAGTATTTCGGTCATGACGAACTAAAAGCCGAGATCGATGCTAGATATTATTTCGGAAGTCCTGTGACTGATGCAACTGTTGAGTATAATATATATAAAGTAAGATATTACAAGCCATGGTGGATGTTCTCTGAATATGCCTGGTGGTATTCGGATTATTATGAGAATATGGATGACAACCAGGCTTTCAGCGGCGCGGAGTTTATTTATTCCGGAAGTGGCCAGCTCGATAATGAAGGCAAACTTTCGATTGAATACAAGATCAATGAAGACTTCAAAACCGAAGACCGCGGGTACTATGACTGGTACAGACCATACTACAACAATTCAGATTACAAATATATTGTGCAGGCAAAGGTAACGGATAAATCGAGAAGAGAGATCTCGGGAAATACAACTGCATTTGTCACAAGAGGAGGGTTTTCTTTAACGGCTAAAGCTGATAAGTATGTTTACAAACCGGATGAGACTGTCAATATTACAGTCAATGCTTTCGACTTTGCCGATAAACCCGTGGAGGCGGAATTTGAAGCGGCAATATATAAGACCAACTGGAGAAGGGATTACAGTAAAGAAGACAAAGATCTGAAACAAACTATTAAGGGAAGCACAAAGATCGACGGGAAGGGGATCATTAGTTATAATATTGGAAATGCAGATGCTGAGGGATCATATCTTATAGAGATCACTTCAAAAGATGACAGAGCAAATATCATAACGACTACGGCAAATTTTTATGTATCAGCCGGAAATATGTGGTGGTATTATAATCAGTCAGGAGGCGTGCAGATCATACCGGATAAAGAGAGTTATAAGATAGGTGAAGTTTGTCATGCACTGATTTTAGTAACTAATCCGGATGTGAATGCTCTTATCACGACAAATACAGATGACATACTTTCTTATAAAGTTCAGAAGTTCACCGGTTTATCTTCCATGATCGATATTCCCATCACTGAAAAATACAACGGAGGTTTTGAGATCAATGTGAATTATGTTTTTGACGGGCAATTCTATAATACATCAAAAAATGTACTGACGATCCCTGAAGAAAAATTTCTCACAGTTCAGATCGAACCATCTCAACTAATATATAAACCAAAAGAAACCGGTCAGCTTAAAGTCCGAGTGCTGGATAATTACGGAAGCCCTGTCCGGAATGCCGAAGTCTCAATCGGCGTAGTGGATGAAAGCATTTATTCTATAAAGGAAGACAAAACAAAAGATATAAGAAAGTTCTTTTATGGACAGAGAAGTGC
>CALMST010000097.1 GCA_937872315.1 uncultured Ignavibacteria bacterium
TGTCTGCTTAAGTCTGTATTTGTATTTCCCTGACACAAGATCTTTATCTTCAAAAAAATAATTCTGTAGAGTATTACTATTTCCCTTTCCTGAAATAGATCCTGTTTTTATCCATTCGTCTGACGTCTTACCTTTGACGTCTGACCGCTCTACTTCAAATCCCGATTTATTAATTTCAACAGAAGTACTCCAGCTCAGCATTACATCATTTTTATTAACCAGGTAAGTGAAAGATTCCAGTTCCACCGGCAAAGGATTATCCACTGATACAGCTTTGCTGCATGACTTCCAGCCGCAGTCATCCTGCATATGGTGATACAATACAAACTGACCGACTTCGTTTCCGGCATTGACAAGAACCGAGCTTTCTGAATTACTGCCTTCAATTGATGCATTGCACGGAGGTGTATTAAGTATCTCCCAGTAACCGCTTAGGTCAGAAGTTGTATATTGCGCTGATGTCTGACCTGTCTCAAGAAGGTCTGGTCCTGTTAATGAACAATAATCCGTATTGCTTGAATTAAGGAGCACCGATAAATTTACTGAGTTTACTGAAGCTATATCGATGTCACAGTCTCCGTCAAAATTGGCGGAACAGATTGCACCGGGTCCGGATCCCGTGGAAAAACTTACCGGTTCAGAGAATTCAGCGTTACCATTATTTTTATATAACATCACTCCGCTTCCTTCTGAAACAGCTACATCAAGATCCCCATCCGAGTCAAAGTCCGCTGCAGCGCAAGCTCCACCATTAATAGGCGAAGTAACTATTGAAAACAAGCCTGTTCCGTCATTCAGCAATATCTTACCGTTGCATAAGACATCAGTATAACCGTCATTATTAAAATCACCTGTACAATAAACAGTCAAGCCTTCAGTAATTGAATAGACTGCGTTTTCTGAAAATGAACCATTTCCGTCATTGACCATACTCCTTATGCTATAACATTCTTCGAAATCTCCATTCATATTTAACCAGTTCATATATGAAAATATTAAAATATCAAGATTTCCGTCATTGTTAAAATCCCCGGCAGCATAAGAATTAACATAAGCGTAAACGATAAGATAGTTTTGAGAACAAATATTTTGAGTTAAAGTAATACCCTGTACACTGAACACTCCATTCCCCAGATTAGGTAGTAAAAAAACTGATCCAAAGAATCTGCCATTTCCAAATAATAATATATCAATAAGGCCGTCATTATTAAAATCACATGACATCATACCTGAATCAGGAATTCTGTCATGGTTATAAGGTCCGAAGTATCCTTCGATAAAAGTACCGTCACCATTATTTAATAATACCTGAAGATCAAAAACACCATAAACACCTATTACATAAGCAATATCAAGATCCCCGTCATTATCATAATCTCCTGTTGTGAAAGTAGGTACCAAAATAGTATCAAGTAGTATTGTATTGCTTAAAATAAAATTTCCCGCTCCGTCATTTTTAAACAATGATGCAGTATGTGAGTCCATGTCAAAAATCATTAGATCCACATTTCCGTCATTATCATAATCTCCGGGGAATATATTGTCAGGTATCAGATTATTTCCGGAAAAATTTGAAACTGTAAAATTTCCGTCGCCCCTGGTTGCGCCTGCTGTAAAATTATATGAAATCGCATCGACCGGAATATTACCTGAAGTTTTAACTGTACTGTCTACATTAACATATATTTTTTCCCCTGTCTTGAAATCCTGATCTGTGTTAATCACAGCAGTTTTCAGAATTATATCGTATGTGACCACCGCAGACATATAACCTGTCTGATTACCTGTGACTTTAATCCCTGTATTGTTAATTGTAAAAATGTTCATATCCTGAGAGAAGTAGATAATTATGTTATCTGAAGTGCCTGAGTTAATGCTGTTCATTGCCGGACTTACACTGTCTATAAAGTTGTTAATCGGAGCAGCATATAAAAAGCTTACTGTTATGAAAGAATAAATTATTATAAATAATAATTTATTAATATTGTTTTTCATTTTGTATTCTCCTTATTTTTGTAAATTTAACAATACGATCAGAATATTAATATCCGATTATTTAAACTCGATACTTGAAAATACTTGAATAATTGAAAATTAAAGATGTTCAAATTAATTTTAAAATTTATAAAAAATATTTTTATAATCCAAAATCAACATTTTTAAATTCCCTTTCAAAGCAAACCCGCCTGTGATAAATTGCCGTCAAGAAATTCAGAGTATTATCTAAAAGCAAGAATTGCCGGTAACGAGGTTATTAAAAAATTTATTACGATCCTGACGTTGCAATGCGGCGCATGAGATAATTATTGAATTACTGAATTAAAAAAAAGCGGAACAGACTGTTCCGCTTTATATTTAATGAGTTTGTTCTTCTCTTTATGACTACTAACCAATTTATTCTAAAACAAAAATATTCTTATCTGCACACATATCTTTCAGGATCTTGGGCCATACAGTTACACTGACCTCACCAAGATGAGCTTTTTTAAGTATGTGCATAAGTGTTCTTGACTGACCGATACCTCCACCGATACTCAGCGGGAGCTCATTGTTGATAATTCCACTGTGATATGGAGTAGAAAGCAGATCAAGCTGACCTGTCATTTCAAGCTGCGTCCTTAAAGTCTCGGCATTCACTCTTATTCCCATAGAAGAAAGTTCATGTCTCCTTTTTGTCACAGGATTCCAGACAAGAATGTCACCGTTAATACCGTGTGTTACCATTCCTCTGTCTGATTTGGTTTCCGTGACCCAGTCATCATAATCTGCAGCTCGCATCTCATGAGGAAATCCGTCTGCAAGTGTCCAGCCGATCCCTATTATAAAAACAGCAGGATATTTTTGCAGAATTTCTGTTTCCCTTTGTTTCCTTGGAAGGTCAGGATACATTTGCAATATTTCTTCAGCATGAAGAAATACGAGTTCTTCTGGGAGATCAGGATATCTGGGGTTTTTTAATGCAGGGAAAAGTTCCTGAGCATAAGTTTCTGCTCCCTTTAAAACTTTCCATATTTTCTTTACAGTATCCTTAAGATATGCGAGATTCCTGTCTTTATCAGTAATGGTCTTTTCCCAGTCCCACTGATCCACATAAGCGCTGTGGTCATGATCAAGAAAATAATCTTTTCTTACTGCTCTCATATCCGTGCAAAGTCCTTCACCGGGTTGCATCGAAAACTGTTTAAGAGCGACTCTTTTCCATTTTGTGGCTGCCTGAACCACCTGCGCATCAATAGGATTTTTCCCGTAATCATTCTTTATGTGAAATGTAACAGGCGTTCTTGATCCGTCCCTGTCCAGCATATCATTAACTCCGCTTTCTTCATCGACTATCAGAGGAACTTCAACCATCATCAGATTCAGTTCTTTGCAAAGGTTTTCACTTATATAATGCTTTACTTCATAGATAGCCTTCTGTGTATCTTTTTTATTTAATAATGATTTATAATCGTCCGGCAATATTTGCGCTATCTCTTCGTAGGAACCAATTCCGGGTCCCGCTAGATCTGCTTTTTTATCTGACATTTTATACTCCTTTTTGTTTTTTCTTCTTTTAATGAAAATTCTATACAAAGTTAAAGTTGTCAGATCTAAATAGGTATGATTTTTAAGGGAAAAGAATATGACATTTATCATAAAAATTTATTATGAAATTATGAAATAATCTTTCTCCGATTGCTGAATGGATGAACTGAGAATATTTAATCTAAAAAGAAGTTATGAGTTTTTGAAACAGGAAAGTTATGATATTTTATGATTCGGGATTACCTGGTTTATTTACTGTCTCATCGGATAATGCCAGTCCAACCGCTTCATCAATACTTAATTTCTTACCCTCTTCAAGGAGTCTGATATATTCTTTTTCATCAGCTTTTTCACGAAGCATCTTTGAAATTTCATCTTTATGATTCCTCTGATCAGTTTCCAGCATTCCGCCTATATTTTCAAGAATAGATTCTGAAGTGCCAAGAATCCGTATAGCCGTTTCATGATAATTATTTTTTCCAAGTATTCCTGCTGTGCTGACAAGTGTATGCGCTATACCGAACTTGTTCCTGAGCTCTCTGTAAAGAGTAAGACCTTCATCATAATATTGCTTTGCTTTTTTAAGATCCCCGTAAAACTCCGTGACCAATCCCTGGTTGATGACAGTTTCTGCAATTCCGATTTTCACTCCCGTCCCGCGGCTTAGCAACAGACTTTCGTCCAGATATTCTTTAGCTTTTTCATGATTACCCTGATAAAAAAGCATGCAGCCGAGTCTGTTCAGTGTGTCAGCGACCCAGCGCTTCTCTACCATTTCACGGCGAAGCTTAAGACTCTCCTCCAGAAGCTTTATTCCGTCATCAGTCTTTCCAAGCTGGTAAAGCGCTCTACCGAGATTAATTATCCCGATTGCAATCCCCTCTTTGTCTCCAATCTCCTTCTTTATTTCCAGGCTTTCATCAAAAAATTTTTTTGCAATTTCATATTTACCACTGTAATATGAAATGATACCAATGTTGTTCAGTGTATTTCCAATTCCATATTTATCCCCTGTCTCTTTCCTCAGAATAAGATTTTCCTTAAAGATCTTATCAGCTTTTTTATATTCTCCCTGTACCATTGCAAGCATTCCTTTTGTATTTAACGCTGTGACTATCCCGTATTTATTTCCTATCTCTTTGTGAAGTCTGATGCTTTCATCACTGAACTTTTCAGCATTCTCATATTCTCCCAGTTCAAAGGAAACATTCCCGAGTCTTGAATAGGAGCTTGCTATTCCGCGTTTGTCACCAATCTTTAACTGGTATTCCATGCTATCATTAAAATGTTTCTTTGCCAGATCATATTCACCTGATTTCCAGTTTACATCTCCCTGTAGGAAAAAAGTCCGGGCAATACCCGAATAATCTTCTTTTTCCCGGTAATTCCAACTTTCTTCACAAAACTTTTTTGCTTCATCATAATTACCCTGGTTGTTTTCCAGAATCCCCATATAAAGAAGACAATCAGCAATACCCTGTTTGTTTCCCAGCACTCTGTACAATGCAAGACTTTCCTCATAGTATTTACGGGACACTGCATGATCTCCCTGATATAAAGCCACATTACCAAGATTACTAAGTGCATTGGCTTCACCTGTTTTGTTTCCGGTCTCTTTGAAGAGCGCTAAACTCCCCGAATACAATTTTACAGCTTCCTGAAAATCACCCTGCGCTTCTGCAAGTATACCTGCCGAATTTAGTATCCCGGCTTTAGAATTATCACTTAACAAAAATGATTTTTCCAGTATCCTGTTCAATATCCGCCTTCCGGTAAAATAATGACCTCTTATTTCCCAGAAATGATATATAGCTGTAACAAGTTTGCTTCCTTTTTCAATCTCACCCGCTTCAATTGACCATTCAATAGCTGACTGAAAATTACTCTGCTCTGAATTGATTTTGTCCAGCCATCTTTTTGAGTTAATCCCGGTAAATTCACTCTCCTTATCAGGGGATAATTTCAGAAAATAATTTAAATGTTTTGAAAATATTTTTTCGGGATCTTTTAATTTTTCCCTGGCATACTGCTTTATGGTTTCAAGCATTCTGAACCTTTCATTTTCCTCATCATAAATTACAATGGATTTTTCGACAAGCTGACTTAAAAGATCCAGTATCTCATTTGCGTCTATCCCTTTATCTTCGCATATCTCTTCCGCGGCTTCAATGGTCCAGCCACCGGTAAATACTGATAACCTGCTCAGGAGTATTTTCTCTTTATCCGACAGAAGCCCGTAACTCCATTCTATCAATGCCTTTAATGTCTGCTGTCTCGGTAATGCTGTTCTTTTACCGCCTGTAAGTAAACTGAATCTGTCATCAAGCCTCTCATAAATTTTCTCAGCCGTCATTATATTCGTCCTTGCGGCTGCCAATTCTATTGCCAGAGGAATTCCGTCCAGCCTTGCGCATATACCTGCTATAGCTGCAGCGTTTTCTTTATTCAAAGAGAATGAGTGATTAACCGCTTGCGCTCTCTCCAGAAATAATCTGACTGATTCAAATTGCATAAGCAGTTCGGGTGAATATTCCGCATTCGGATCAGGAAGCATAAGTGAAGGAACTATGTATATCTGTTCCCCCTTACATTTCAATGCTTCACGGCTCGTTGCTATAATCTTTAATTTTTTGCAGTTTGAGATCAGTTTTTCTGCGAGTTCAGCGCATGGATCTATGATCTGCTCACAGTTATCCAGTATTATGAGAATCTGTTTGTCTTTTAAGTATCCTGATAAAGATTCATAAAATGTGGCGTTGGAATTTTCCGGAATGTTAAACGTCCCTGTTAGTGCCTGCGGAAGTAATTCAGGATCAGTTATGGCAGCAAGCTCCACAAACCAAACACCGCTCTCAAAATGATCAATCAAACCGGTTGCAATCTGAAGGGCAAGCCTTGTCTTACCTGCTCCGCCTGCACCGGTAAGAGTTACTAATGAATTTATTTTTAACAGCTCCCTGATACGGTTCATTTCTTTTTCCCTACCTACAAAGCTTGTCAGCTGAACGGGCAGGTTATTCGGTCTTGCATCAGGTGTCTTTATGGGCGGGAAATTTTCTTCAAGTCCGGGAGCTGATACCTGATACAGATGAACAGGTTTTTTTACATCTTTAAGTCTTCTTTCTCCAAGATCCTGAAATGTAATATCTGACAATTCAATGTCCTTAAGTTTATCATAAACAGAATCTGAAATAATTATCTGCCCGCCGTAGGCTGCAGACATTATTCTGGAAGCTCTTGCAAGTGTGATATATCCCACATAATCATGATCATTCCATTCCGCAAATCCGCTGTGAATTCCGATCCTTATTTTTATTACCGCTTCTTTCCATTGTTCATTTGAAAGTCTTTTTTGAATTTCCACCGCTACCGATATAGCATCAGCAGCTTCCTGAAAAGCAGCGCAGAATGCATCACCGGATATGTCGAATACAAACCCTTTCCGGGATTCAATTGTACTGTTCAAAATTTCATTGTGAATTTCAAGAGCGTCCTTCAGAGCTTCGGGAAATTCCTGTGATAATCTTGTGCTTCCTTCAATGTCGGTAAACAAAAAGGTTATATTTCCGGAAGGCTTAATTTCCATTTTTGAACATTAGCAATTGAAAAATAAAATTACCTGTTGATGTTTCATTCATTAATAAATTAGAATCATTAATTTACAAGCTTTGAATACATTCTTGCTAAAACGATCTTTAAAAATTATTCTTTATCTGAATATAGATAAACCTAACCGGGTTTCTTTTATATATCAATTTAAAATTGATGATTTTGGAATAAAAATAAAAATTTTTATAACTTAATTAAATTAATTTGGAAAGTAATGCATTAAACATTTAAAATTCCTTTCTCTTTTCAAATAATAAAAATATAAAAATTCAAAGTGCAGATTTACATTTGACTACAGAGATTTCACTGCACCGGAGCTGATAACACATGAGTTCTGAATTTAAAATTTATAACTTAAATTTTATAATCAGATCCGCAGCCTCTTCAAGAGTCATTGATTTTCCTTCTTCAAAACTTTTCTTAAATTCTTCAAAACTCATTTTCTCTTTCATCTTCAGAATTGATTCATCGAAAATTCCCTGTTCGGATTTTCCATGAATAATTTTATTTGAATCAGAATATTGTTTCACAAATCCAAGCAGATTGATAAGAGAAGAATCGGATCTGAATTTGAGATGCAGTTCAATAAGTCTTAATAAATTATTAGCAATATTTATTTTATTTCCTGAAACGATATATCGGGAAAGACTTTCCTGATAATATTCCTGCGCATTTTTAAATTTACCAACAGAGATTAATACATTTCCCAGATCATATAAAGAACTGGATATTCCTCTTTCATCTCCGATCTCATGCCTGATTGCCAGACTCTCTTCATGATATTCTGTTGCTTTTTCAAATTCTTCTTTTTCATAAGATGTTATTCCAAGATTATTGAGACAATTTGCAATTCCTCTTTTATCTCCGGTATCACGGTTAATTGCCAGACTCTCTTCATAAAAGACAGATGCTTTTTCATACACTCCTTGATCCATAAAGATAATTCCCAGATTATTCAGACAACTGGCAATTCCTCTTTTATCTCCAATCTCACGACTGATTGAAAGGCTCTCTTCATATATGCAGACAGCTTTATCATATTCTCTTTTTATTACTGAGATTATTCCCAGATTATTCAGACATATGGCAATTCCTCTTTTATCTCCGATCTCACGACTGATTGCCAGACTCTCTTCAAATAAGACTACCGCTTTACCATAATTCTTATTATCAATAGATATATTTCCCAGGTTGTTTAAACAATTTGCAATTCCTCTTTTATTTCCAATCTCACGATTAATTTCCATGCTCTTTTCAAAAAAATCAATTGATTTGTCATATTCTCCTTTTCTCAAAGATACATTCCCCAGATTATTCAGACAAATTGCAATTCCTCTTTTATCTTCAATATCAAGACGAATATTCAAACTATCTCTAAAATAGTCAATTGCTTTTTCATAATCACCTTTCACATTTAAAATGTGTCCAAGAGAATTTAAGACAAAAGCAATTCCTTGCTTGTCATTTGCTTTAATATATTTATCATTGCTCTCACAAAAAAATTTCCAAGCCTTTTCGATTTCCCCCTTATGAAATTCAAATTTCCCGATTTGATAAATAATATTATTTATTTTAGGATCCATTGTTTCCTTAATTTTAGAATGAATCTTTTGAAAACGCAGAAGTCCTTCTGTAAATTGTCCGCGTAATTCCCAGTAATATCCCAGTGCTAATGCCAGCCTTGCTTCTGCATCTGCATCTCCTTTCTCACCGGAAAACGTTAATCCCATTTCTAAATTCCTTTTTTCTTCATCTAAAATTTTCAGCCATTCTACTATTTCAGGTCCCTGCAATTTCAGTTCTGCATTTTCTGCAAGTTCAATAAAATAATCTGAATGCCTTTTGGAAATGTAATTGTATTCTTCAGAGCTTCGTAATTTTTCATCTCCGTATTGCCGGATCGTCTCAAGCATCCGGTATCGATCATTAGTATTATCAAAAATAATTATTGATTTCTCAGATAAATTTTGCATTAATTCTATGACCTCACATTCATCCGGTAATTCATCAGAACAAATATCTTCAGCTGCTTCTATAGTCCATCCTCCTCTGAATACAGATAATCTGCTCCATAATATCTTTTCGTCTTCAGTAAGAAGATCATAACTCCAGTCTATGAGTGACTTTAAAGTCTGCTGTCTGGGAAGTGCTGTTCTCTTTCCTCCTGTAAGCAGTCTGAATATGTCATCAAGTCTTTCATAAATTTTTTCTATGGATAATATTTTTGTTCTTGCCGCAGCCAGTTCTATAGCAAGCGGTATCCCGTCAAGTCTAGAACAGATCTCAGCAAGCGCTGGAGCATTTTTATTTGTAACTCTGAAATTCTGATTTAATACAATTGCCCTTTCTATAAACAACCGGACAGATTCATACTGTGTCAGCTGTTCAGGAGTTTCTTTGCAGTTGAGTTCCGGACATGACAGCGAAGGGATCCTGTAAATCGTTTCACCCGAGCATTTTAAAGCTTCACGGCTAGTTGCCAGTATTTTAAGCTTTGGACATAAAGAAAGTAATTTTTCTGCCAGATCCGAGCATATATCTACCATATGCTCACAGTTATCAAGAATTATCAGAATTTCCTTATCTTTCAGATATCCGGTCAGTGTCACTTCCGGAGATTCCTTTGGATTCTCTAAAATTCTAATTGCTGACATAACTGTCTGGATCAACAACATTGGCTCACTTAACGGAGCCAGTTCTACAAACCAGACCCCGTTAACAAAGTTATCTATAACATCTGCTCCTGTCTGCAGGGCTAATCTTGATTTCCCTGTTCCTCCCGTACCTGTGAGAGTTAATAAATGTGTGTCTGATAATATTTCTTTTACCTGCTTCAGTTCTTTTTCCCTGCCGATAAAACTTGAAAGCTGAACCGGCAGATTATTCGGACGGGCATCAAGTGTCTTTAATGGCGGAAAGTCTTCTCTCAGTCCGGGAGCTGTAACCTGAAAAAGATTTATCGGTTTGATTACATCTTTCAATCTCCGCTCTCCAAGATCTCTGAAGCATACTGTATAATCATCACTAAGACACAAAGACACTAAGTCTTTAATTGCAGTCTTAGTGTCTTCGTGACTTGGTGGTAAAGCTAAACTCTTAGAAATCAACACATAAGTATCATTTGAAATTAATATCTGTTCTCCGTAAGCCGCAGACATTACTCTTGCGGTTCTTGCAAGTGTAATATAACCCATATAATTATTACCGTTCCATTCGGCTTTACCGCTGTGAATCCCTATCCTTACTTTTATTGCAGCATCTGTCCAATTTTCTTTTGCAAGTTTAATCTGTGCATCGATAGCAGCTTTTACGGCATCAGCAGCAATTTCAAATGCTGCGCAGAATGAATCACCTATTATTTCAAATATGAATCCGTTATATGACTCAATAGCCTCTGTTAAAATTTTAACATGAATATCAAGCGCTGCCGGAAGTTTATCGGGATATTCCTGTGCGAGTCTGGTGCTGCCTTCGATGTCTGTGAAAAGAAATGTTACGTGCCCGGTTGGTTTATCCATTTAGCATTGGGTATTGGGTATTGAGTATTGAGTATTGGGTATTGAGTGTCTTGTCCTGAAATAGGTTTACAAAATGTTAAAAACATTTATAAA
>CALMST010000098.1 GCA_937872315.1 uncultured Ignavibacteria bacterium
ATGTATTGTTACTCAATACTCAATACTCAATACTCAATACTCAATACTCAATACTTAAAAAAAAATTGAACTAAATAAATTTCAGAACAAATAATTTTTTGTTAATAATAAACTAAACAAGACATGGAAACTACAACAATCACACCAGAAGCAATTCCGGTTTTAGACGGAAGCCACAAAGAGAAAGTTGACAAAGAGCAGTTGATACAGCAAATGCTGCTTGAGGAAAAGAAACGCCTCGAGGCTGAATATGGGGTAGAGAACAAGGAGATCGATCATTTTAAAAAGCCTTTTGAGAAAATGTTTACAAAGGATCAGAGAGATACAACAACAATCCTGTTCGGCGGTCTTACATGGAAACATGAGAGACTTATCAAAGGTGCTCTTGAAGGAATCGGTTATAAAACCGAAATGGTGCCGACACCAAGTAAGAAAGCATTCCAGCTTGGTAAGGAATACGGCAATAATGGTCAGTGTAATCCGACATATTTTACAGTCGGAAATCTTGTTGAATATCTTCAGGGTCTTGAAGCGAAAGGGATGTCAAAAGAAGATATTATCAGCAACCATGTTTTCTTTACTGCCGGAGCATGCGGTCCCTGCAGATTCGGTATGTATGAAGCCGAATACAGGCTTGCTCTGAGAAATTCCGGTTTCGACGGCTTCAGGGTTCTGCTGTTTCAACAGACCGGAGGTTTATCACAACAGGAGGCCGAAGCCGGTCTTGAAATGAACCTTGATTTTTTCTTGGGTATTATCAATGCTATGATGCTTGGTGATATCATTAACGAGATCGGATATCAGATAAGACCATATGAAGTGGTGGAAGGTGAAACCGATAAAGTTATGCAGGAAGTAATTGAATTGTTTTATGAAAGACTGAAGAGCAAAAGGTATTTTGATTTTAATTCCAGGATAGGAAAGATAATACAAAAGATCCCGTCATCTGAATATGCAACAAAATTCATAGATCAGATTCTGGGTGATTATTATATGGAGACGGCAAATGAAGCGAGAAAGAAATTTGAGGCAATAAAAGTTGACAGGACAAGAATGAAGCCAACTGTTAAAATAACAGGAGAGTTCTGGGCTCAGACAACTGAAGGCGATGGTAATTTCAATATGTTCCCGTTCCTCGAAAGAGAAGGAGCGCAGGTCATAGTTGAGCCGATCGCAACATGGATAATGTATATGCTTCATCAGGCACAGTCAGTTAATGAGGATCAGAAAGGTATTAATGTCTATAAAGAAACAGATGAAAAAGAAACATTGATGGATAAATTCAAACTGATTAAGGATTATAATTCATCCAAAGTAACTATCAGGCTTGCCGAGAAGATATTTGAAAGAGAATATAACAGATACAGAAAAGCATTTGGAAATATACCTCATGAATTAGTGGATCAGAAAGTATTGAAAGAGCTTGCGCATGACTTTTATCATTCAAGAGTAGAAGGCGGTGAAGGACATCTTGAAGTAGGAAAGAGTATTTATTATACGATCAATGATCTGAGTCACATGATACTTTCACTTAAACCATTCGGTTGTATGCCTTCGACACAGTCTGACGGAGTTCAGTCTGCTGTAATCAACAGATATAAAGATATGATCTTCCTGCCTATTGAAACATCAGGTGAAGGAGATGTCAATGCTCATTCCAGAGTTCAGATGGCATTGGGTGAAGCCAAAGCAAAAGCTAAATCAGAATTCAGGGAATGTCTCAATAAGACCGGTTACACTCTCGAAGAGATCAAAGCATATGCAGATTCTCATAAAGAACTACAGAGTCCTTTCTTTCATATTACACACAGAAAAGGAGTGATAGGCACAGGTGCGAATTTCATTCTTGATGTGGGTGAGATGATGAGTAAAGAAGGAATTAAGTCGGTTAGTCAGACTTCGGAAGTTAAAGAGGAATCAATATTATAATTTGTAAAATTATAAAGTTATTAACTTATTAACTTATTAACTTATAAAGATATAAAGTTTGCAACGAGCCTTTAATTTTGTCATTCCCGTGTGTTTTTCCGCCACTGCGGCAGAAATCCAGAAATGGTAAATGAAAGTGATCATGTTTTGTTTAAAATAATCTGATTAAGATCTATAGTGTTGATACAAACTTTTTGGGATATACAGCGACGATGAAATTATTAATTTATAAATTTTTTAATTTTAAAAATGTAAGATTAATATAAATAATTAAGTGGAAGAACTATCAGAAAATGGTGTTATCTGCCCTATTCCCTGGATTCATTTAAGTCTGTTTCCAAACGGAAAAACTTTACTTTGTCCCTGTCAGTCTGATTATACAGTGACAGCAGGTAATTATAATGATGAAAAAATTACTGATTTAATAAACAGTAAGGTATTAAGAGATTTAAGGGTAGATTTACTAAAGGGTGAAAAGAACAAAATTTGCAATAATTGTTATGATTGTGAAACAATAAATCCAAAAGGAGAATCACCAAGGACCAATTATTTGAAAAACTTTCATACACAGATGGAAAGAGGCATTTCGAATACAAATGGAGAAGGATTCATAAATACGGATAAATTTGAATTTTCATACTGGGATGTAAGGCTGATTAATTTATGTAATCTTAAATGCAGAACATGTCATCCAATTTTTTCTTCATCGATTTTGGATGAATACAAAAAAAATGGAATACCGGTACCAAAAGTAGGGAATAATAGTGAGAGACCTGACAGATCAGATATATTGGATGATTTGATAAAGCATGCAGATGTGGTTCAGGAAATTCATTTTGCCGGCGGAGAACCTTTGCTCATGAAAGAACACTGGGCTATATTGGACGAACTGGTAAAGAAAAAGCGTTTTGATGTTAAATTGCATTATCAGACAAATCTAATGAAACTGGATTATAAAGGTGTGCATGTTTTTGAATATTGGAAAAAATTCAAAACTAAATTAGTAGTTTCTCCATCTGTAGATGCATATGGAGACAGATTATCGTATATAAGAGGAAACTCGGACTGGAATAAATTAAATTCAAACTTATTGGATTTAATAAAATTTAAACAAAAATATAATAATATTGAAATCATTCCGACAATTACCATTTCAATTTTCAGCGTATTCTATGTTTTTGATTTGATTAATTATTTATCAGAGCTTGAAATTAAGAATTATAAATTAAATTTTGTTTTGAATCCTAATTATTACAATGCTTCATTATTACCGGATAGTCTGAAAGAAATAATTTCAGAAAGGCTTATAGAATTTGGAAATATAAATCCATTTATACTGAATCAGCTTGAAATGATTAAAAATGATTTAATAAGGAGTACATTCACTTCAAGAAAACAAGAATTGCTAATTCAGTTCAGGGAAAATGTTTTGAAATTTGATAAAATAAGAAATCAGGATTTTATTAAGTTTTTCCCGGAGTTAAAAGAATTAGTAGCATAAATTTTAATACTTTTTAAACTGAAATACCAATATAAAATTTTAATAATCTAAAATTATAATAAATTATGTCTCAAAGAAGAAATCTTTCCATCGGTTTTGATGTAGGTTCCACTACCGTAAAAGCTGTAGTCATTGATACAGAAAAGGATGAAATAGTCTGGTCTGATTATCAGCGACACGATACAAAGCAGCCGGAGAAGTCTCTCGAACTTTTAAAGAAGATCGAGAATGATTGTGATATTGCAGATCCGTCACAGGTAAGATGTTTCATTACCGGTTCGGGCGGAGGGAACATCGGAAAGCTTATAGGCGCAAAGTTTGTACAGGAGGTGAATGCAGTTTCACTTGCAGTAGAGAAGCTTTACCCTGCAACACATTCTGTGATTGAGCTTGGCGGTCAGGATGCAAAGATAATCATTTTCAAACCGGATGAAGAAACGGGTAAAAAGAAGAAGATCCCGTCAATGAATGATAAATGCGCAGGTGGAACAGGTGCTGTGATTGACAAAATAAATGCAAAGTTAAAAATACCGGCAGATAAATTATGCAACATGGGATATTATGATCTGAGGCTTCATCCTGTTGCAGGTAAGTGCGGAGTATTTGCTGAGACAGATATTAACGGATTACAGAAATCCGGTGTTCCGGCTGATCAGCTTATGGCATCGCTGTTTGAATCTATCATTCAGCAGAATATTTCGGTTCTGACTCGTGGTCATACTTTAATGCCGGAAGTATTATTACTTGGAGGACCTAATTTTTATATCAAAGGAATGAAAGACTGCTGGAAGTTTAACATTCCAAAAATATGGGAAGAAAGAAAAATTGCTCTTCCACAGGGAGTTGCGCCGGAAGATCTGATCAAGGTACCTGATAATGCGCAATACTTTGCTGCCATAGGCGCTGTGGAATACGGTAAGGATGAAGAGGATCACATAGGTACATATAAAGGCTGGAAAGACCTTGAGCATTACATACTTGTTGGAAGGGAAGAGGAAAAGAAAAAATTGAGCGGAGGAAATGTAACCGGACTCTCAAAAGACGAAAAAGAATTAAGTGAATTCAAGGAAAAATACAAAGTGGAAAAATTCATTCCGGCAACGTTTAAGCCGGGAGAAGTTGTAAAAGGATTCATAGGAATTGACGGAGGATCCACTTCCACAAAAGCAGCGCTGGTATCACTTGATAAAGTAGTTCTTGTAAAAGCCTATCAGCTTTCCAAAGGAAATCCAATCGAAGATACAATAGAGATACTTGCCAAGATTAAGGAGCAGGTAGAAGAGCAGGGTGCAACACTTGAAATATTAGGTGTAGGAACTACAGGCTATGCCAAGGATATTCTTAAGGATGTATTGCATGCGGATGTGGCTCTTGTGGAAACAGTAGCTCATACTCAGGCGGGACTGCATTATTATCCAGATACTGATGTGATATGTGACGTAGGCGGACAGGACATTAAAATAATCATTCTGAATCAGGGCAGAGTCGTGGATTTTAAATTGAATACGCAATGCTCGGCAGGTAACGGATATTTTCTGCAGTCAACTGCACAGGGATTCGGATATACTGTTGAAGAGTTTGCCGATAAAGCGTTTGAAGCGAAAACCTATCCGACATTCGGATACGGATGCGCTGTATTTATGCAGTCTGATATAGTGGACTTTCAGAGACAGGGATGGAAAGCTGAAGAGATAATGGCGGGACTTGCAAACGTACTGCCGAAGAATATCTGGCTTTATGTTTCTCAGATACCGAATCTTGCAAAACTTGGTTCTACTTTTGTACTGCAGGGAGGAACTCAGCATAATCTCGCGGCTGTAAAGACTCAGGTCGATTTTATTGAAGAAAGATTTAAAGGAAGCGGTGTAACACCGCAGGTGTTTGTACATAAACACACAGGTGAAGCCGGAGCGATCGGTTGTGGCATAGAGGCAGCAAGACTTTATCACAACGGAAAAAGAACAGAGTTCATAGGTCTGGACAGAGTTTCCAAAATAATTTTCAAGACAACAAGGGAAGAGACCACAAGATGTTACTTCTGCAAAAACAAGTGTCTAAGGACATTCATTGATGTTAAAACCGAAAATATTCCGGAAGAGAAGCTTGAAGAAGAAAGACAGAAGTTCATTGAAACAAAGGATTTTAAACCTGAGGAAATAGTAAATCCAAAATCAAAAGTACCGCTTGCAGAGGGAACTCAGAGACTCATTATTGCAACCTGTGAAAAAGGCACAGTTGAAGATATTGCAGATATGAGGGGTATAAAGCAGGGACTTGACGATATTAAAAAGGTCAATCCTAATATGATCGAAGAAGCTGCCAAAAAAGCGTGGGTGTCATATAAACCAAAGGTAGTTCTGGAAGAGATCAGGGAACCAAAAGGTTTACTTGTCAGCAAAAAGGATAAAGCTGAATATGCAATGAAAATCGGACTCAGGGAAAAGCGAAAGAAAATCGTAATAGGAATTCCGAGAGTTCTGAATATGTATCAGCATACGCCATTCTTTACCGCTTATCTTGAAGCGCTGGGAATAATGCCCGGAAATTTTGTTTATTCAGAATTCACTTCAGAAGAGATGTATAAAGCAGGTGCAAAGCGCGGCAGTATTGATCCGTGTTTCCCGTCAAAAGTTGCGATTCCTCATATTCATAATCTTCTATATGTACAGAACAAGAAAAAGAAAATAGATTTTCTGTTCTCTCCTATAGTTGACAACATGCCTTCAGACCTGGAGTTTGCGCAGGCTCACAATGCCTGCCCTACCATTACAGCAACCATAGAAGCCGCCAAAGCAGCATTTACAAAAGAAGGCGATCTGTTCAGGGAGTTTGAGATAGAATATCTGTGTCCATTTGTTCAGTTATTCAATGAACAATTGACTATAAAGCAGATGTATGATTGTTTCAAAGATATTCTAGGTGTCAGCATGGAAGAGAATATTCAGGCAGTAAAAGAAGGATACATTGCTTATTATAAATTCATGGACGGTCTGAAAGAGGATTCAAAAAACATTCTTGATACGCTTGAAAAGGAAAACAGGGTAGGACTGGTTGTCCTTGCCAGACCTTATCACAATGATCCGGGGATCAATCATGAAATTCTGGAAGAGTTTCAGAAACTTGGTTATCCAGTATTTTATCAGGATACACTTCCGACAGATGAAGAGACACTTGACAAGTTATTCGGTGATGAAATAAAAGCGGGTCTCATCAGGTCACCATTTGACATAGAAGATGTATGGAAAAATTCCTATTCGGAAAATACATCAAGAAAGGTATGGGCAGCTAAATATGCGGCTCGACATCCGAATTTAGTTGCGCTTGAGTTGTCATCATTTAAGTGCGGGCATGATGCGCCGATATATTCGGTAATACAGGAGATTGTCGAAAGTTCGGGTACGCCTTATTTTTCATTCAAGGATATAGATGAAAATAAACCAACGGGATCCATAAAGATAAGGGTTGAGACTATCGGATATTTCTTAAAGAGATACCGTGAAGATATGGTTGCAAAGAAGAAAACAGTAATGACAATCGAAGAGAAGCTGAAAGAATTTGAAGAGAAGATAAGAAAGAATCTGGAACTGCAGGAAACACTTAAAGACAAGCAGACCAGGGATTCATTTGATCTTTCAGGAACCAGAAAAGATCCCGTGATAATTCCTGCCGGAGATATTAAAATTAGATCATCCGAACCGGCTGAAGCCTGATTATCTTTTGTATATAAAATTAAGGCAATAATTTATTTACCAAAATATGATTATTGCCTTTATTAATTATGTTTGATAGTTTGTTATATACAGAAAATCATCCGGAGAAATTATTTTGGTTCTGAAAATAGAGCACACACAAAAGATCATCACGCCTGAAATACCCGGATACTATTATTCCAGGGAAAAACTTATTGAAAAGATCTCTTCTTATGAATCCAAAAGATTAATACTTATCACCGCTCCCGCCGGTTACGGCAAAACATCTTTTTCGGTTGAATATTTTCATAAGCTGAAAAAGGATCTTAAGCTGTGGATCAGTCTGAGCCCTTACGACAATTCGATAGAGAATTTTTTTCTGCTGCTGGCTATAGCCTTTGAAAAAAATTTCACCGATTCTAAATTCGGCAAAAATTTAAAAAAGGTTATTTCCGGATCACAGAATGTCTCACTTGATGAAAAGATAAACAATGTTATTTCATCATTTTCAAGCGATCTTTTTCAATATTTAAAGAATAAAAATAAACGGCTATACATATTCCTGGATGATTTTCATAATATAGATGCAAGCAATGAGGTTTGTGCTGCTCTAAATTATTTTCTGGAATACCTTCCTTCAAACATTAACATTGTGTTTGTATCCAGAAGAGATCCCAAAAAGATAAATTACCCTAAATTCCTGGCAAAAAACTGGTTGGGAAGGATAACAAAGGAAGACCTTTCATTCACTTTGCAGGATATAGAAAATTTCCTTAAGGCATACACTAAAAAAACGGAACAGCTGGATAAAGTTCAGCTTGAAGAATTTTTAAAAACAACTGAAGGATGGGTAACTGCTATACAGCTTTTCATTATGTCTGATGATAGGGATCTGCTGAAAGAAAGAAATCACGGTTTCAGCAGAAATGAAATTTTCGATTATTTTACCAATGAGATTTATGAAGAATTTACGGATAAGGAAAAAAATCTGCTTTTAAAATTATCATTCCCCGAATCATTTTCCAGACACATTATTGAGAATGTCATGAAGATCAAATCAGGATATTCCATGCTTACAAAACTTTACGAGAAGAATGTGTTTATTAACCGTGAAGATGAGACATACAGATTTCATGAATTACTCAGAGAGTATCTGAACAAAATAGCAATTGAACAATTCACTGAAAAAGAAATAAGAGACATATACAATCAGATCGGGACCTATTATCTTAAGAATAAAGAATGGAGAGAGGTGTACATAGCACTAAACTATCTCATAAAAGCTAAGAATCATGAAACATTAAGAAACTGGATCAGAATGAATGCTTCTGATAAACTACTTCTTATTCATTCAAGCGGACTATATTCCAAGATCGAGGAAATTCAGGATAAAAAATTTAAAGAATCTCTCGAATATATATTACTTAAAATAAGTACGCTGATTTACAAGGATAAAAATATTGATAAAGCTATTACATATCTTAAAAATATTATTTATTCAGGATTTTCAACCGGTGACAGCAAAAATTATCTGATTCCGGTTAATAAAATTAAACCGGCAGATGTAAATTATTATATCGAGTTACTGATGCTGATATGCAACTGTAATTTTTACAGGGAAGGAATAGGGAAGGCAAACATAGAGATCTCAGAGCATATTCTGAAATTCAGATTAAAGACAGAGCAGGAAATTCAGTTCATAGTGTCTCTTATCAAATCATACATTACAACTGGTGATAACCGGAAAAGTAAAAAATACATAGTAAGACTGAAAGAGATCTTCAGTAAAATTGCCCGGAAGAAAAAAGGTGATATTTCCGAAGATGAAGAAAACAGTCTTGTCGAAAGCGCATTTTCACTTCTGATATTTTTTGACTACGGCGACTATAAGACAGGGAATAAAGTTGTTGAATACATACTAAACAATTTTGATATGAAAAATTTTGATCTGTCAAATTACAGCCAGATGTGTTTTGCTTTATTTGCCAGTTATAATTTTTCACAATATGAAAATTTTTATAATCTTCTGGAAAAACGTAACAACGAAAAAAACAGGACCATTTTCTCCACTTATAAAAACCAGTTCGAATTTCAGAGCATTCTCAGGATGTTTTTGAATTATGAATTCAAAAAAGTCATTACCGAACTCGAAGTGCTTAAGAAAAGCACTTTCCAGAAAAATTACATTTACTTTATAGATTCATTGATCCTGTATTGTTATAACCTTCTGGGAGAAGGTCAAAAAGTGATAAACTTACTTGAAGAAAATGTTTTCAATATTTCTTCCACTCGGAAACTAATACTTAGTCTGGAAGCCTCTTTGATTACGAATGATAAAAAATTGTATAGAGAGATTTTAAAAGAGATAAACTCTTTGAAGATAATAAATTTCACGCTTTTCAATCAGGCAGTTATATACTTCTGCGAATCATGCATGCATGCAAAAAACGGGGAAACAGCCAAATTCAAAAATTCTTATATGAAATTTCTCGGATTGTGTGAAGAATATGAATTTGATAATTACATTCATTTCAGGGCAAGCGCGGGTAAGTTAAAAAAAGTATTTGTATATGCTTATGAAAACAGGATCACAAACAAGTATATTGAAAAAATACTGCCATATAAAAAGCTGAAAGAAGCGAGTAATAAAGTACAGCTGAAAATATTAATAGAGTTTCTAAATGGAAACAGAATTTTTATCAACAACATTGAACTTACAGACAATCTCTGGCAAAGGCCAAAATCAAAATCCATATTTCTCTACATTGTCTATAACGCAGTAATGAATATTGATATATCAAAAGAGTCACTTATCGATGACATGTTATACAGTTCAAAGGACGTGAAGTATGATGCGATCGCTGATGTGGAAATCAATAAAGTCCGTAAAACCCTCCAGGTATTTATATCCGAACTGGTAAGTGAAAGCATTATTAAAGATATCCTGATCATCAAAGGTAAAAAATATCTGTTAACTTCCGAAAATATTGATCTTGAGATCGAAACTGATGTAGAGAGATTTAAATCATTAAGCAGCAGCAGTAATATTTCTGATAAATATTCCGCAATAAATCTTTATAAAACAGATTTCGGAGAAGGTCTTTATCAGAACTGGGCGGAAGATATTCGGGAAAATCTGAGGTATGTATATTCGGAAACTATACATAAGCTAATTGCTTATTATGAAGATATGAAGGAAACTGAAATAGTGATAAGGCTTTTGGAGAGGCTTGTAGAATCAGAATTCAGTGATGATGATACAATGCTTAAACTTTTTTCTATTTATAATGAAGAAAAGGATTACAGAAAGATAAAATTCATGTACAGGCTTTATGAAAAAAGACTTAAAAATGAATTTAATGTTCAGCCATCGGTGGAATTGAAAAAGATCTATCAGGATCTGATCCCGGGCTCCTGAAGTCTGTCCAGATATCCAGGATTTGCATTGAAAAATTCTTTACACATACTGAGATCTTCAATAAGTTCCATCGTGTTTAACAGGCATTCATGATTAAGTTCAAAATACTTTCTGCTAAAATGTGTTTTTGTTTTTTCGTCTGAAGATTCAACCGAATCTTTGAGATATTCCGAAAATTTCAGGACATTTTTATTAAATTCCTCAAACATCCTTTCCATAAAATCATCTTTGTTAACTACCTGACCGGATAATACTTTTTTGAGACCTTTCACATATTTTGCAGTAAAGATCAGATCTTTGAAAAGACCTGCCTTGTTTTCATTTCCGGTATTCTCAATAATGACAGAAACCTCATAAATATTTTTAAGAGGTTTCTGTGTCTTATCGTTTATTTCTTCAATTAATGTTTTAGTATTTTCAGAAATACCCATAGACTATTTAATTGCTTCTTTACTGGATCTGCCGTGACAATTTTTAAACTTCTTTCCGCTGCCGCAGTGGCAAGGATCATTCCTTCCGATCTTTTCACCAACTTTTACAGGCTGGATCTTAACATTCTGATCGTTATTGTCTGTATCACTGCTTCCGCCGATATACCCCATTCCTTCAGTTGACTGGTGATACGTTCTCAATCTTGACTGATTTGTCTGCGCAGGAGTTTTAATGTTCTGAGCTTCTTCAGGAGTCTGTGTGGTGAATTTAAAAATAAAGTTTATGAGACTAACAGATAATGAATCAAGCATATCCACAAAAAGTTTAAATCCGTCAGTTTTATATTCGAGTAAAGGATCTTTCTGTCCGTACGCTCTGAAATTTATACCTTCTTTCAGATCATCCATTTCCCGTAAATGCTCTTTCCATTTCTCATCAATAATACTCAGTGTTGCAAATCTTTCTACCTGACCCATCAGATCAGAACCGTATCTTTCTTCTTTTCTGTTATAAAAATCTTTTGCAGCTTCCAGTATTTTATCTTTCAGTCCTGTATCACCCAATTTCTGAAATTCTTCAGGTGTGAGTTCAATTCTGACAAGGAATGTTCTCTGAACCTCATCGATCAGACCTTCAAGATTTCCTTCTTCATAATATTTTTTCACCATGTTTTCAACTGCACCGTCAACCATGTCAAATATCTCATCTTTCAGTCTCTCACCCATAAGAGCCTGTCTTCTTTTTGAATATATGACTTCACGCTGCTGATTCATTACATTGTCATATTCAAGAAGTCTTTTTCTTATGGCGAAATTATTTTCCTCAACTTTTTTCTGAGCTCTTTCAACTGAATTGGTTATCATAGTATGTTCGATGGCTTCACCTTCTTTTATACCAAGCTTTTGCATTACATTGGCTATCCTGTCGCTTCCGAATAATCTCATAAGATCATCCTCAAGAGATAAATAGAATTTTGATGAACCGGGATCTCCCTGTCTTCCTGCTCTTCCTCTCAGCTGTCTGTCAATACGTCTGGATTCGTGACGTTCGGTACCAATTATATGAAGACCGCCGGCTTCTGAGACTCCTGGTCCGAGTTTGATATCCGTTCCCCGGCCTGCCATGTTGGTTGCAATAGTAACCGCTCCCGGTAATCCTGCATTCTCTACAATACTGGCTTCTCTCGCATGCTGTTTTGCATTCAGGACTTCGTGAGGAATTGATTTTCTTTTCAGTAATCTTGAAATAGTCTCTGAAACTTCCACACTTGTAGTTCCCACCAAAGTCGGTCTTCTTTCACTTCTCATTTTCACGATCTCATCAAGTACAGCATTATACTTTTCACGTCTTGTTTTATAAATAAGATCATTCATATCATCTCTTACACAATCCCTGTTTGTCGGTATTACCGTTACATCAAGTTTGTAGATATCAAAAAATTCTGCTGATTCCGTTTCGGCTGTTCCTGTCATACCACCGAGCTTTTTGTATAATCTGAAATAATTCTGAAGTGTGATCGTAGCAAGAGTCTGAGAATCTTTTTCAACATGAACCCCTTCTTTTGCTTCAATAGCCTGATGAAGTCCGTCAGAATATCTTCTTCCGGATAAAATTCTTCCCGTGAATTCATCTACGATCATTACTTTTCCATCCTGAATTACATATTCAACATCTTTTTCATATAATGAATGTGCTTTAAGTAACTGCTGAACAGTATGAAGTCTGTCACTTCTTTCCGCATAAATTTTAGTTAACTCATCTTTTTGTAATTCTCTTTCTTCAACAGTTAAATCCGGATCATTTTCAAGCTGGGCAAATTCACTTCCCAGATCAGGCAGAGTGAAAAAGTCTTTTTCTTCACTGCTCGGAGCAAGAAATTCTCTTCCTTTTTCAGTGAGGTCAGCAATATGGGATTTTTCTTCAACTACAAAATACAGTTCATCATCGACTACATGCATATTTTTTGAATTATCCCTCATGTATTCAGCTTCTGTCTGAAGTAACAGTTTCTTGTTTGAAGGTTCACTGAAAAGCTTCTGAAGCTTTTTATGTTTTGGAAGAGCATGATTTGCCCTTAACAACGCAAGACCTGCAGCGGCAATTTCTTCCTTTGACATATCTTCCTTTGCTGTAAGCGTTTCAGCTTCGCCCGTAAGTTTATTTACAAGATTTCTCTGCGCGTCTACAAGCCTTTTAATTTTAATATTCAGATCATTGTATTTGTGTGTAGGCGCTTCTACCGGACCTGAAATTATCAAAGGTGTTCTCGCTTCATCAATTAATACAGAATCCACTTCGTCAACTATTGCATAAAAATGTTCTCTCTGAACAAGATAGCTTTTATCAACTACCATGTTATCTCTCAGATAATCAAATCCGAATTCATTATTTGTTCCATAAGTAATATCTGAATTATACATCTCACGCCTTTTGTTAGGCTCCATATCATTTAAAATCACGCCCACTGAAAGTCCGAGAAATTTAAATATTTCACCCATCCATTCACTGTCTCTTTTTGCAAGATAATCATTTACAGTGATCAGATGCACTCCTCTTCCCGCAAGAGCATTTAGATACATCGGGAGAGTTGCAACCAGGGTCTTACCTTCACCTGTTGCCATCTCAGCGATCTTTCCCTGATGGAGAACTATTCCACCTATCAACTGTACATCATAAGGGATCATATTCCAGATTATCCTGTTGCCTGCAGCTTCCCATTCTTTTCCGCAAAGTCTTTTACAAGTTTGCTTTACTACTGCAAATGCCTCAGGCAGAATATCGTCAAGTACTGCCGTGATCATATCATAATTGTCCTTATTGAGTTTATCAATTTCATCATGAAGATCCATTCTTTCATCATGGGATAAATCTTTGGTGAGCTCTTCTCTTATTGTTGAAATTCTGTTGCGGATCTCTTCTGTCTCTGATTCGATCCTTTTTTTGAATTCAATTGTCTTTTCTTTTAACTGATCATCAGAAAGACTTTCAAATTCTTCGTAATAATTATTAATTTCGTCTACGATAGGAAGTATTGAATTAACATCTTTTTCGTGCTTGGATGGGAATATCTTTTTTAAAAAGTTTAACATTTATTCTTATTCTGTTTATTAAGTTGTGTTTTTTAATATTTATTCCGTAAATTTACCATTTTCAATAACCAAAAGAAAAATAAAAAGTTTTATCTGATTTAACTTATTATTTTATATTGTCAATTTACGGCTTAAATTGCCAATTTTTACAGATACTGTACAATAAAATTTTTATAATTTTAAAATCGATGAGGTGGATTGCAG
>CALMST010000099.1 GCA_937872315.1 uncultured Ignavibacteria bacterium
TAATGTCTTCATTATGCCAGTCAGGTCTCAGACTTATTATTTCATTATACAGATCAACTGCTATCCTCCTGCTCATTGCTACTATCATTCCCTTACCTTCCATTCCCTTCTGTCTTTCTTCAAAGTGATAGACAATGTCTTTGGCAAGGTTCTTTATTCTTTTCGGACTTCCGATAATTGCTTCGAGTTTTGACCATTTGGCTTTTGCTTGTTGACTCCCATCGGATAAAAGACTGTTCTCCTCTTCCTCCGGGAGAGGTTGGGTGAGGGAATCATCGAACTCTTTTATTAACTGCTTTCCTTCTTCATCTAAATTTACTTTCGCAAGTCTGCTTTCATAATAGATCCTAACTGTCGCGCCGTCTGCAACTGACTGCGAAATATCATATATATCAACGTAATTACCGAATACCTGCGGTGTGTTTACATCTGTTCCCTCAATAGGCGTTCCGGTGAATCCAATGTAAGTTGCATTCGGCAAAGCATCTCTTATATATTTTGCAAAGCCGTAAGCAATCCTTTTACCAATTACCTCTTTGGTTTCCTTATCCTTTACATCTCTCATTACAGCTTCAAATCCGTATTGTGTCCTGTGCGCTTCATCTGCTATGACAACTATGTTTGATCTGTCAGATAATTGATCATATTCATTGCTTATACCTTCGGGAGAAAATTTCTGAATGGTTGTGAATACAATTCCACCGCTAGCAACTGTAAGCAGTTTCTTTAAATGATCTCTGCTCTCAGCCTGTACCGGCTCCTGTCTCAACAATTGTTTTGATGATGCGAAAGTGTCAAACAACTGATCATCAAGATCATTCCTGTCAGTAATCACAACAATAGTCGGATTATTCAGACTCAATACCAGCTTACCTGCATAGAATACCATCGAAAGAGATTTACCGCTACCCTGTGTATGCCAGACAACTCCGCCTTTACGGCTGCCGTAGGTACTATCGTTTCCGTCTTTGAGCAATTCTCCCTGCTCATTACCGCCCTCATCCCCTGCCCTTCTCCCAGAGGGAGAAGGGAGTAGTTTCAGTATTTTATCAAATACACTTTCAATATTAACCAATATCTCTTCATTCTTAAATCTCAGAACTTTAAAACCCTGTGAAATATAATAATCATCTTTTTCTTTGTCTTTTTCCATTTGCTCCGAATTAAAATGAACTTCTCCGTCCAGTTCAACCACCAGACTTAATTCATTGCAAAAAAAGTCTGTAATATAATTACCGATCTGATGCTGTCTTCTGAATTTCAAACCAAAGAGTTTTCTGTCCCTGACTATTTCCCAAAAATATTTTTCTGCTGATGTTTGATTCTTTCTTAATTCTCTGGCAATATTAACAAGACTGGAATATTTAGCTCCGCCCCTGTAGCTAACACGTTCTCTATCTGAGACGAAACTTTCTTCTCCGTCAACGCCCTCTCCCAATCCTCTCCCAAAGGGAGAGGGCTTTTTGCTAGGAAAATCTTCTTTACTCCCTTCTCCCTCCGGGAGAAGGGCCGGGGATGAGGGCGGAAATCCAGCAGCTGCAGACTTTCCCTCAACACCCTCTCCCAACCCTCTCCCAAAGGGAGAGGGCTTTTCGTTTGGAGAATTTTCATTTCTCCCTTCTCCCTCCGGGAGAAGGGCCGGGGATGAGGGCGGAAATCCAGCAGCTGCAGAATTTCCCTCAACACCCTCACCCAATCCTCTCCCAAAGGGAAAGGGCTTTTTGCTAGGAAAATCTTCTTTACTCCCTTCTCCCTCCGGGAGAAGAGCCGTGGATGAGGGCGTTAAACCAGCAGCTCTCAACGTACTTTCAACCGCTTTATTAACAGCATAATACTGATGATAAGCTGCTAATTTCTTTTCAGTACTGAATTGTGAGATAAAGCCCTCTCCCTTTGGGAGAGGGCTGGGTGTGGGTTTCATCGACTTCTCAAAAACAATGAAGTGTCTGATCAGATCCAGTAAAGTCACCGGATTCAGCATACCTTTTATCAGAGTTTCAAGCTGGGGTTTAAATCTTGATGCTTCTTTCCTTCCGTCTTCTGTCTTCCATGTCATAAACCTTGTAAAACCAGCTGTAAGACTCCCTGCCTTGCACTCCATTCCGTCAGAGATTACGCACACTGCATTATAATTGAACAAACCCGGAATAGTCGCCTTATAGGTCTGAAGCTGGTCAAACGCTTTCCTTACGGTTGCATTCTCATCAGAAGCATTCTTTAACTCGATCACAACCAGAGGAATGCCATTAACAAACAGCAGAATATCCGGTCTCTTGTTTTGATTATTTTCAATGATAGTATATTGATTTACAACTAAGAATTCATTGTTCAAGGGATTCTCAAAATCAACTAATGATACTTCGTGACTTCGTTCATATCCATCCTGCTGATATGGTATTTTTATTTTCTCAACCAAATACTGATGAAAGGTTTCGTTATTATGAAGTAATTCGGGAGAATTGATCCTCAATACTTTCTGAACTGCCTGCTCTCTCGCGGATTCCGGAATATGAGGATTTAATTTTGCAACTGCCTTTCGTAATCTGCCGGTTAATATGATCTGTTCAAAACTTTCTCTTTCACAATATAATCCTTCCGGGGAGAGATCTCTTCCGTTTGCATAAGTCCATCCTAACGATTGAAGAGTTTCAATTGCTGAGAGTTCTATTATATTTTCGGTGATGGGTTTCAAGTGTTTATTTTAAAGAATATTTTCTTTCTCTTTGCTTAAAAGCTTCATCACCTCCTTCAAGAATATCACAAACATGTTGCTTAATGCCCTGGCTTAAAAGGACTTCCTTTATTTTTACATTGTGTTCAAAAGAATATTCCAAAGACCCATTAACGTATTCAAATTGATAACGACCTTTCCCTATTTTCGTACCTTGACCTTCCTGATTTGCAACTATAATATTTTCAGAATCGGTTGCAACTACTAGATTAGCATTATGAGATACAATAATAATTTGTCTGTTCTTTTTCTTTTCTTTTATCATTTTGCATAACAAATCATATATAGTACGATTATCCAAGTTGTCTTCAGGTTGGTCGATTAAAATAGGAAATTCGGAAGAACTTAATTGTAAAAAGAGAATTAAGAGTACAGTTCCTTTTTTACCAGGTGACATGTTCAATAAATCATCACCTTTATAGGTAACTGTAAAATCAAATTCAAATAAGTCTTTTATAAGACCTCGTAAAACATCTTCTATATTTATGTTTAGTTTGAGAGGAATAAATTCTGTTTTACTAAAAAATAGTTTGTTGTCAGATACTCTAAGAAATTCAGAAAAGAAATCAGGTATAAGATCATATTTTACATTTTCATTGCTAAAAAAATTACTAAATTTATCTCCACTACTTACTGAAGCTCTGTTGGTTTGCTCATATAAAGGAAAGTTTTCTTTTTTGAAAACTAAAGTTGCTTCCAATAATATTTCTGATCCTATATCTTTCTTTGTAGCATTAATTTCATTTATAATCTTATTGTATAGATCAAATCGCTTTTTAAGTAAAATAGCTATTTGTTTCCTAATTTTTCCATATTCTTCAATTAAATCTTTGTACTGTTTTTCAAGAATAATAGATTGCTGTAATTTTAATTTTTCACTGTTTAATTGTGAGGTTAACTTTTGTAGATCCTTTTGTTCTTTTAATTTTTTTTCATAAGGAATTAACTTTTCATTTTTCTTTTTAAGATCATTTGCGGTTTTCTTCTTTTCTTCTTCAATCTTCAAGTTTTTAATTCCATCTTCTAAATTTTTAATCAGCTTATCAAAATCAACTTCTATATTATCTCTTATTTTCTTGATATCCTCTGTTACTTCTGACAAAGCATCTAATAGTTTATCTATCTGCCCTTTTAAATTAATTTCTGATGGTGTATTCATCCCTAATAAATTAGTCTTTGTATCTTTTACTTCTAAGAGAACCTTTTTTAATACGTCTTCTTTTGAGTTAAGAACAATAGATAATTTTTCAAGTTCTGTCTTTTCAGATAATAATCTGTTATAGTCTGAAAATTCTTTTTCGGATAAATTTGATATTTTTTGACCTTTGGCAATTTCAATTTCCAATTTCTTTATTCCATCTTCTATGTTTTTAGAATTGCCAATCTCCTTTGATTTTTTTTGAGCATTCAAAGCTTTGGTTCTGGTAATTAAATATTCATTAAGAAGACGTTCAATTTCAGATGTAGTAATTGATATCTCTTGAGTCTTCAGTTCAAAAAAGGTTCGAAATGAAGAATCTTGAACTAGAATGCTTTGAATAAGACTATTAAGATCTTGTTTATTATTTTTCTCTACTAAATAATTTATATAGAGTTGAGGAATATAGGTTATCTTGTGTTTCTTACTTTCTATATTGGAGTCATTGAATATATCATTATCATTATTCTTCCATATCACTTTAAAATTAAAATTTTTTTCAAATTTATATCCTTCAAAATTCAATCTCTTTGAAGTTTTATCGACTTGCTCTGGATCTATACTTTTTGCAATAGAATACAACAATAGTGATTTTCCGGAAGACTTACCTCCAATAATTGCATTAAGATTTTCGTTCAATAAAATTTTTTGATTACCAAATAATTTGCCTTCTTCAATAAACTGAACTTCCGAAATAATAAATCTTTCATTTTTAATGTCTGGTTCCAGTGATTGGATTTTTACTCTGTCCTCTGGTTCATACAATGTTTGTTTTAGCCCTTCAAAAGTTGGATCTGCTTTTATCCAGCAGTATCTGTTTTCAAAAGTTTTAAAAATATCTTCATTCTTATGTGCGTCACATCCATGAAAACATGGCATTAACGTTATACATTTTTCTATAACTGTTTCCTTATTATCGGTTCCCTTTCCTAAAAAATATAAAATGTCACCTCGGTTTGAAGAAAATATAGCGTCAGAAAATTGATAAATGCTCCACCTCGTTGCATCTAACGAAGAAGAATCACTCTCAAAAAAAACTGAATGATGTCTTATTCCTGACACTCCATCGGAACTCTTATTTGAAACAACAATTATTGTATTCTCTCTAAGTTTAGAATCTGTTTCAAAAATTCCCCTTAACGTTTCCATACTAATTACATATTGACTAATTCCAGCTTTAAGTGAAGCAGTATCATCTAAAGAAGCATTTCCAGGCAATGCTTTACCTAAACGAATAAGTTCTTCCTTCTTAGCAGAAAAATTACTTTCTGAGTAATCAAACTTTAATTTTGATAAAAAGCGTGTTTCTATTTCACTATCAATATCAGGATTAAATATACAATGTAAATTTATAGGTGTGGAAGAGCCTGTAACAGGAACGACTCTTATCTCAATATTAGGTAATATTAAATCGAATTGTTTTTTTATCTCACGTTTCTGAACTAAATCTTTGAATTTGAAATAATTCTCTATAGAGAAATAATCTGTTATTCCAATAACATTAATATCTTCAGTAGATTCATTTATGGATTTGATAAACTTTTCCCATTTTTCTTCTGGAGTAGAACCTTCAAATTGATCGTTCTTTTTTGTTTCAGGAGTGTGTATATGTAAATCCCATTTTCTCCACTCGGAACCTCTTTTATATTTTGTATAATCTTTCATTTTGTTCTCACTTTTAAAGTCGCTTACAAATTATAATAAATTATAAATTTCTGTTAACAATCTATTGGCGTCGTTTCTATTTGTAGTATCTTGAGTATTTATGTTTTCATCAAGTGTTTTTTCTAAAAATAGATTTTCATAATTTGTGAATTCAGTAATTTCAGCATTTGTACCTGGTGGAACACGATCATAAGATCTACAAGCACAAACACATATTACACACCTATCATTAATTAATTCACTTAATGCATCATGAACTAAATCATAAGTATCTCCTGAACTAGTAATTCCAATTAATTTTCCATTTTTACTGAAAATGGAAATGAAGTCAGCATAACCAAGTTCAATGCTGCTTCTAATTGATTCAAAATCATTTTGGGATAATAATTCGTCCAGTATTCGTAACGTGTTTGATTTACCGCTATTTCCTTTTCCCCTTAGAGCAATAATTGTATTCATAATGTAGTTTTGTTGTTTTATAATATTAAATTTCATTTCACAAACGTTGCACTAAATTGTTCTATCATTTTGAACAATAATTCTAAAAGGTGCGAGATGGTTAGAATTTATTATTGAGATTGCATTTCTATTATTATCATTATTGCCTTCATCATTTTCTGTATTTGATGGTTCCGGTTCATTATTCGTATTAATTCTAATGTATGGATAACCTCTATAAATATCCCTGCCAGATATTGTATTCTGCACTCTGTACGGAATAGGTGTTTCACAAAATAATATATGAAAAGGATTCATATTATGAGGGTGCAATTGATTGAATGTCAATTTTGGTTTTGTGATCAAAACTCTTTGTCTAACTCTTATAATTCTTATAATATTTGCATTAATAATCGATAATCCGAATAATGGACTTCCAAGATTACTATTATCAGAATACCCATTATACAAAAGATATAACGGAGTTGCATTTTCTATCCTTGCATTTCTAATTAATAAACCATATTGTGACCTTGAAGACCAAGGAGCAATATCTAAATATCTTCCTCTAGAATTCAATATTTTAGCCTGAAGCATATAAAAATAATAATTGCCACTTCCATTGTCTTCTATAAATAAATCTATATCGGCTCCTCTAATATTTTCATGAACATTTTCATTAAAAGCATATACTTCACAACTTGGTGACCTTCCACCATAAAAACTTACAATTCTATAAATAAGATCATTTGTTATTCCTAACTCAGATCCTTTTAGCCCATATCTAAAAACATCACTAAGGTAATACCAAATATATTGTTCATATATTTGCATAAACGAACAAATTCGTGTCATACTAATTTATAATTAACTTTACCTCCCCACTCATCAGTTTCGGTAAAAGAGAATCCCTGAGTTGTGTGAGTGTTTGGATTTGATTTAAGTTTTTAAATTTTTTATCAATCATCGGTTTAACAATTTTAGTAAATTCTAAAATTTTATCTAGGGGAGGAAAATTAAATTCATATGTTGGGATAGCAGATTTGCTTAAATGTAAAACAGTTGAACCATTGGAATGACCCAAACAATGATACTTAAATTCCCTTGTTCTCATTAATAAATATATAAACTCTTTGGAAAGCCATTCAAAATTAGAATTTACTTTTACTAAATCCATAGAAATAATCATTTTTTCATAATTTGGGTTTGAGACTACTAATACTGGATTACCAATAACATCTGCTTCTTGTGTTATATCGGTGTGAGCAACAACCAAGTCACCTTCGTTTACTACTTGTTGTTCTTTATATCTCCCTGTAAACTCTTTAAAACCATCGATTCTAAAACCTCCATTTCTATCAAAACTCTTTAATGTAACCAGAGCATTTAATGAAGGTTTTAATTCAGAACTTTTATATGAAACTCCATTTATACAATTAACATAATCCTTTAAAAATTTTTTCTCCCATCCCTCCTCCGCCTCCTCCACAAACCACTGTCTGAAAAGCGTTTCGGCTAATTGCTCAAGGGTTTTGTTTTGGCGGTGAAGCAGATCTATTTTATCATCTAAGCTGCTGAGAACTTCGGCTATAAATATCTGAGAATTTTTGTCAGGAATCTTTATTTCAACCTCTTTTAAGATTGTCGTATTTATAGAAGGCATCGTAGCACCAACTGCTATCCTCCTTATAGTTTCTTTGAAATCTTCTTGTCCAAAATAGAATGATAAAAACTTTTGGATTACTATTTTTTTATTTGCTCTAACTCTTAAGCACCTTCCTGAGAACATCCAACCGTTTTCATCTTTCCCAACGTATGCTCTACGGTCAACCGATCCAACTCGACTGAAAACTATATCACCTTCCTGAAGTAAATACTTATTTAATCTTTTTTTATCATCATCACCTACTAATGGCAAATTACTATGAATTATTTTATTTTCACCTAAGTGTTCAACGGTAATTATTGGAGTACCAATAGTCTTGTAATCACTTTGATGTAATTGACTACCGAAAGGACCGGTTTGGACTTCAGCAATCTCTCCTAATCTATATTCCTTCCACTCACTCATCTTTAAACAAATCCAAATATGGTTTGAAAATATACATAACGTATCTTTTGCTTTTTGTAATATTAAAAATAAATTTCTTCTCTTCGAATAATTTTACAAGATCACCTGCAGATTTTTTCGAAAGTCCTGTTATTTTTTGCACATCTGCAATTGTCACAAACGGAGTTTGGAATAAATATTCCATTAACAAATAAGGCGCATCATTTCTTCTTTTCCAGGCTCTGATCTCTGCTTCCATTCCTTCTTTTAGTACAGTGATTTTTTTTAGAGTATCTATGCTTTTCCCGGAAACTTCTTCTATTCCAACAAGAAAATATTTTATCCATCTGAGCAAATCATTTTTAGTTCTTACATTACTGAGATTATCATAATAGAGATTCCGGTTCTTTTCAAAAAAGTAAGAAAGATACAATAGAGGTTTATCAAGAATCTTTTTTTCCACAAGAAACAAAGTAATCATCAGTCTTCCTATTCTTCCGTTACCGTCAAGGAAAGGATGAATGGTTTCGAACTGATAATGAGCAAGCGCAATTCTTATTAATTCCGGTACCTGTAAGTGATTGTTGTGAATAAAGTTTTCAAGATCACCCATTAATTCGCCTACAAATTCATGCGAAGGAGGAATAAATACTGCATCTGCAAGAGATGCTCCACCTATCCAGTTCTGACTGCTTCTGAATTCTCCGGGAAGTTTAGTTTTACCTCTTACATTTTCCATAAGAATTTTATGCGCTTCTTTTATCAATGGTGTGGATAATGGCAACTTCTCCATTATTTTAATAGAATCATTCAATGCCTTTGTATAATTCCGGACTTCTTGTCTGTCATCTCTTTTCTCAGGATCAACTTCTTCTTCAGGAAGTAACGCTTCCTCAATATTTGTCTTAGTCCCTTCTATCTTACTTGAAATTACAGCTTCATTTGTCACGTGCATTTGTATAAACATATCTATGTCCGGAACCATTCTTGCCATTGAATTAAGTTCACCCAGTTTCATTGATGCTTTTTCCAGTAATACCGATAAAGAAGGATCGTCCCAGGTCCAGTCATGATTGATTTTTTCCGGAACAAAATACTTATAATTGTATCCTTTTTCAAAATGCCCGGATATAAATTCTTCAATTTTCATCAAATTTTAATAATTTGAGGTAAACTTAATTAATTCTAAGTTTACTTTAAACCCTAAAAGTAAACTTAGAATATTTTAAGTTTACTTTACGCCTCTTAAGTATCATTAGCTGGTTTTAAGTTTACTTTCCTCCGAAATTATGATCTTAGCAAGAATCTCTGAAAACCTCTTTTCCAGTTCATCTTCTCAACAGATTTGTTATTTATTTTCATATTTTAACAGCTTGATCCATTTAGGAGACAAATGATAAAAATCAGAATCGGTAGTTATAAGAGTAGATTTTGTTACTAAAGCAGTCGCAGCAATCCATAGATCGTTTTTTCCCATATTTCTTGCACTCATTCCCAAACTTTTTCCTTTAAGTTTCCCCTGGCTGAATGCATCTAATTCTGCATATGCATCTACAATTTCATCAGTTGTATTTATGGTAATACAAGGTTCCATGATCCTCTTAAGTTCATTTAATTTCTTTTCGCCAAACTCTCTTTGATGCGCTATGCTTTTTAATTCTGCTGTGATACAAAAAGGAAGTATTAGAAAGACATCCTTTTCAGATAAGAGAGCATCAACTTTTGAAATTATGCCCGGAGGTTTTCCATACAAAATATGTATCCAAATATTTGTGTCAAAAACATATTTAATCATTTTCTGAGCATTTCTAAAATTTCTTCCATAGATTCATCTCCAGGCCATTTTCCAATTATATCAGATAACGGATTTGCCTTCTTCCCGCTTTTTAATTGAAATAAAATTTGTTGTTCAGCATTCATAGCATTAGTTTTTTTGGAAAAGTAATTATCATTCATACCCGGTTCAGAATACTCTTCTATTTCAACATAAGAAAGTTGTCCGCTTGGCTTGAAATTTGCCATTCCCGAAATTGTAACTTCCTTCCCAATAAATTTTAGAATACCTTCTATAATTGCTTTATCATTTGCAAACACATTAACAATCCCTTCTTCTGTAATCAAACCTAATTTTGATTTTGAAATTTTTACTTCGTCTAACTGTCCGTTTATGATAATTTTTTTTGGTTCAGGAATACTGTCTTCTAATACCTCAATTTTTTTAAAATCTTCTAATCTGACTTCAATTTCAGGAATTGATTGACGATTGGAGAAGCAGAATACTTCTTTATCACTAACAAAATTCTTTTTGAACTTCAGCAGAGATTTTAATAATGGCTTATCTAAATCATCTTTATCCTCACCATCTAATAAGGCAGAGCGGAATGTATTTATTACTAAAGCCATTGGGGTGAGTTGAAGAATATTTTCTGTAGAATTGAACAAATCATTCTGAAAACTCTTTAAAGTTTTTTCATATTCATCACAATCTAATATCATATCCGTTCCCTCCAATTTGCTTCCTCTCAAACTTTGCATTCTTATTTCCAATGCTTTCTTGATTTTACTGTCAGGGGTTATATCACTAAACCCCCTGATTTTCAGCATTAATGCTTTTGTTGCTATTTCTTTTGTAGTTTGAGTAATCTTGCTCAGACGGTCGAATTCCAGCAGACCATTGTCAGATTCATCACCTCGTATTTTAATATCGTAATTCATAATTTCTCCTTTCTAAAATTACTTGATACTTTTCATATAAATAAAACAAATTATAATTTTACATTAAACTCTAAAAATAACCTTAGCCAATCTTAAATTTACTTTCCTCCGGAATTACAATCTTAGCAAGATTTTCAGAGATCCGCTTATTCAGTTCATCTTCTTCAGCGATCTGCTTCTCCAGTTCAGCTTTCAGGGAATTAAATCTTTCAGCAAAATCAAAATCATCTTCATCATCAGCAAGTCCGATGTATCTTCCCGGTGTGAGAACATAATTCAGATCTTTTACTTCCTGAGTAGTTGAACTTTTACAAAATCCGGGAATGTCAACATAACTCCCTTCTCCCTCTGGGAGAAGGGCCGGGGATGAGGGTGCTGTACGCCAGTTATGATAAGTCCCTGCAATCTGCGAAATATCTTCCTGAGACAAATCCCTGTTTTTTCTGTTCAGCATAAATCCGTGATTACGCGCATCTATAAAAAGTATCTGCCCTTCACGGTTTTGCCTGTTTCTGCGCATAAACCAGAGGCATGCTGGAATCTGTGTATTAAGAAATAATTTTGTCGGAAGATTTACTACGCAGTCTATCAGATCATTCTCTATAAGTGCTTTTCGGATCTCTCCTTCGTTATTAGTCTTTGTCGTAAGCGAACCTTTTGATAAAACAAATCCTGCCAGACCATTTGGTGACAGGTGATAAAGGAAGTGCATAATCCAGGCATAGTTTGCATTTGCAGGAGGAGGAACCAGCTTCTGTCCGGATATATTCCATCTCGCATCTTCCCTGAGCAGTTCACCGCTCCAGTCACTGTCATTAAACGGTGGATTGGCAATAATGAAATCTGCTTTCAGATCTTTATGAGCATCATTGAGAAATGAACCTTCATTATTCCACTTTACATTACTGCTGTCTATGCCGCGGATTGCAAGATTCATCTTGGCAAGCCGCCAGGTGGTCTGATTGCTCTCCTGTCCATAAATTGAAATTCTATCTGATGGATTTAAATTAAGACTACTCCCTCTCCCTTTGGGAGAGGGCCGGGGTGCGGTCATGTCCTGATGTGATTTGATAAACTTTTCACTCTGCACAAACATACCACCGGATCCACAGCAGGGATCAAATACTCTTCCCTCATAAGGTTCAAGCATTTCTACCAACAGCTTCACAACGCTTCCGGGAGTATAGAACTGTCCGCCTTTCTTACCCTCAGCAAGAGCAAACTCACCGAGAAAATATTCATAGACTTTGCCGAGCACGTCTTTGCTTTGGGCTTCTTTGGTTCCCAGAACAGCGCTTGCTATCAGATCGATCAATCCTCCGAGAGATGCTTTATCAAGTTTCTCCTGAGCGAAAACTTTCGGCAGTACTCCTCTGAGAGACGGATTGTCTGTTTCTATTGCATCCATCGCATCATCTACATCTTTACCTATTGTCGGTAATTTAGCACGTTCGAGTAAATAACTCCATCTTGCTTTTGGCGGGACGTAAAAAACTTTTTCGGCTTTATATTCATTGCGGTCTTCCGGATCGGCACCTTCACTTTCCTGTTCTGTTAATTTTTGATGAAGTTCTTCGAATGAATCGGATATGTATTTCAGAAAGATAAGACCTAATACAATGTGTTTGTATTCGGCTGCATCCATGTTCTTTCGTAGTTTGTCAGCAGCTTTCCATAGTTTTTTTTCTATAGGTTCTTCGGACTTGTTTTCCTTCTTTTTAGCCATTGAATTTTAAATTGGTATAGACAGTAATTTATTCAATAGCATACTAATAATAAACTATATAATGACGGTATAGTGATTTTTATATAATTTTTCCGGAATGCCGGTGTTAAGCATGAGTTAATAAAATTTTCCTGAAACTGAACTTTCTTACAGGTGAGTTCATAAACATTCCCTCGATGGATAGAAAAGAGTGATTCAAAAGTTGAGGCTTCTTTGACCGGGTATTGTAAAATAGTTTAAAAGGTTCATTTTCATCAAGTATCCCGGATTCCGGATACGCCTGCCTCAGTGAGTTATTTTTAATTTCAATATTTTCAAGCAGATGTTCCGGATTGACAAATGGAGAAAGTTTGAAATGATCAGTAAATTAAACCAACCGCAAAGCAGATCATTGCATAAAAGTGCATTCTCAAAATGTCCACCGAAGCAGAAAAAAGTGGAGCTTTTTTCAAAGTTATAATCTTAGAGTTTTACAGATATTAAAAGCGAATCCGGTCCATTCGTTCACACCGGCAGGATTGGTAACAAGAAGAATTTGTAATTTGTAGTTTATAATTTGTAATTGTAAAAAAGCCCTCTCTATTACAGAGAAGGCTTTATTTATTAATGTTCCGGTGAATATTTCAGTTTACGATACTGTCACCTTTATCACATCCGATCTGTGCCCGGTTTCATAGCCGTCCTTTACATATACTGCATTATATTCCCTGTATTCAGGCTTGCTTCTGTCAAGCTTTGCTCTGTTATCGGAGTACGGAGAGGATTTGGAATAACCGAGCAATGTATATTCAGTCTCATCGCCTCTTCGAGTATAGATATTGACTCCGTCGCAGTGCTCTTTAATGAATTTGAGTATCACCTCACTGCCGTTAAGTTTACTGCTGAGCGAAGGTTTCACATCGGAGAGTTCGGTAAGAGTCATCTCGGGTCCGATGATTCCAAGATCATCTCCTATCGAGTCAGTATAATTCTTACAGGCTTTGATCTTGCTTGCAATTCGGCTGAGTTCTTTCTTGCCTGCATTTTTCTGTATCTGGTTTTCCTCTCTGGCAGCCTTTGACTGAGCTCTCTTTGAATTCATCTCGGTGAATGAATTAAGGTGCTTGTTGAGAATTCCTATGGTTTCGGTTATTTCAGCCTGATCAAGTCCGAGTGTTTCGGAGTATTCAGGAAGTTTAGATATAAAGTTGACCTCAAATGTATAGAGATCGCTGTCCCTTCTCGGGAAATATGTTTTTTTCATGATTATTATTTTTTGTTTTTAAATAGTTTAGTAATTTTATAGCACTGTTTTTTTTACATCCCTCAAATCAGTGCAGGATGTTAACTGAGCTGCAGTATTTCTTTTCCGGAAAACTTTTATGTTAAAGCTATTGAGTTAAAGCCTTTAATATTTTTAATTATATATTTTGTGCTATATATGATATCATCTGCAATTATTTCCATCACTCGGAATACTTTCAATGTACACTGTTACATTTCTTCACTGAGGTACTTGCATCATATCAATTCAATACTCACAAAGCTTTGGGGTTACCACTATCTCGTTTTATTACAATACTTGCAATGTTTTGCGTTACCACTCACGCGTTTCATTGCAATACTTGCAATGTTTTGCGTTACCACTCACGCGTTTCATTGCAATACCTGCAATGTTTTGCGTTACCACTCACGCGTTTCATTGCAATACTTGCAATGTTTTG
>CALMST010000100.1 GCA_937872315.1 uncultured Ignavibacteria bacterium
TAACTACTAACTACTAACTACTAACTACTAACTACTAACTACTAACTACTAACTAATAACTACTAACTACTCAATACTTATTTAATTCTCAGTCATTAGCGGATTATCCAGCGATTCTCTTGTCTGAATGTAATCTTCAACTTTATATCTGTGTGCAAGAAAGATAAATGCTACGGCAGTGACAAACATCAGTCCTGCAAAGAACCAGAAGTATTCCGAACCATTGAGCTTGTATGTTCCGTCGGGATTGACAATGAAAACATTAACCAAAGCAGTTATGCCATTTCCAAGAGAAACTCCAAGCAGCCAGAGTCCCATTACAAAGGACTTCATCCCGTTAGGTGACTGTGTATATGAAAATTCAAGACCTGTGATAGAGACCATAACTTCTGCTCCGGTAAGGATCACATAAGCCCAGAACTGCCAGATAATACTCGGCGTGCTTCCGGCTGAGATCGAAGTTTCCACTACTGCTAATATAGCAAATGAAAATCCTGCCAGAAAAAGTCCGATAGTAATTTTTCTTAAGGCTGTTAAAGGGAAAAATTTATTTATGTACGGGTAAAGAGCATAAGTAAACAACGGAATGAATATCATTATAAGTATCGGATTGATCGCCTGTATCTGAGATGCGAGTAATTCAAATTTAACAAAACCCAGATCAACCCATCTGTCCATCTTCTCCGATTGCAGAACCCAGGAAGATCCCGTCTGATCGAAAAGTGACCAGAATATTGAAATAAAAATATACATCAGACTTAAATTCAAAATAGCTTTCTTGCCGGCAGGGCTGAAAACTTCTTTCTTGTAGGCTTTCCAGCCGACCGGAGGAATGGCAATAAATTTTTTCCTTCCCATCCAGAAAACTATTGTAGCAAGCAGCATAAGTAATCCGGGTAATCCGAAAGCAACGTGAGGACCAAACTTTTCAAGCATTATTGGTATCAGAAGAGTTGAGATCGCAGCTCCAAGATTTATTGAAAAGTAAAAATATCCGAACATTTTTTCGAGCAGCGACTTGTTCCATTCTTCAAACTGATCACCGACGTGAGCTGACACACAGGGCTTGATACCTCCGGCGCCAATTGCTATCAATGTCAGTCCGATAGCAAGCCCCGTTCTCGATTCATCAATTGCAAGCGCCAGATGTCCGAGTACATAGACAATGGAAAGGATGATTATCGTTTTATATTTGCCCCATAAGACATCGGATATGATCGCTCCGAGTATCGGAAAGAAATAATTTGCCATGGTAAACAAATGATACCAGGTAGTTGCCTCGTTCTCATTCATTGGATCAACTACTCCCTTTGACATAAGGAATTGTGTCATAAAGACGACGAGTATTGCCCGCATTCCGTAATAGCTGAATCTTTCGGCTAGTTCATTACCTATTATATAAGGTATGCCTTTAGGATATTTTAGCTTTTCTCCACTCATAAGCCTTTTGAGTTAATTAAATATTTTAATAAAGAGATATTAAATGTTATTAACTTTTTTACTCGTCAAATCCAGATCATTGATCTTTACCAGCTCCTCCACTTTTTCAATTATTTTATCTTTCGATAATTCCGTCATGCATATATTCCCGATCGGACAGTCAAGCAGATTACAATAGAGACAATCAAGCTTATCATTTACGACTGATAAATTCTTATCACCGTAAGGTCCCTGAAGCGCAGGGTTTGTCGGACCGTAAATGCCGAGTGTCGGAACTCCCATCGCTACAGCAATATGCAGAGGTCCCGAATCATTTCCTATTACCAGATCACATCTGTTGATAATTGCGCCGAGATATCTGATGGGACTGTCAGGGATCAGATAAGCGTTTTTCTTTATTATGTTATCTTTAATGAACTGGCAGTTTTCCTTCTCTTTTTCATTCCCCCAGAATAACACAAAATCCACTTCATACATTTCATTCAGCCTGTCAATGAGTTTTATGTAATCTTCCTTCTTATAACGTTTTGATTCCCAGCCGCCTGTCTTTGAGATACCTATAAGCCTTTTACCTTCAAGATTGTTTGATCTTATGAATTCATCCGCAAATTCTTTATGCACTATATTGACGGGAAGAACCAGCTTCTTTGAAACGACGGGTATATCAAGAGCTCTTAGCGAGTCAAGATTAAACTCAACATTGTGAACGATCCCGCCTCTTCCTTTCATTTTGATATTGTATGCGTAATCACGGCCTCTGAACTTAAATCCGAAACGGTATTTCGCCCCGCTCATAAAAGTTATAAATGCCGTCCGCGGATTTCCAAAAAGATCTATCACAAGATCATATTTCTGGCTTCTTATATTTTTTATCAGACACCATGACTTGTCTTCGGTTGGATCGTATGTAAAAGCACGTGAAAGATATGGATTGTCAATGAGTATGTCACGGGAATGTCTTAAGGTCAGGAAATTTATAACAGCATCAGGAAAATATGCTTTAAGATTAGGAAGCACCGGCGTGGATAACAGTATGTCGCCGATACCGCCGAATTTAATAATCA
>CALMST010000101.1 GCA_937872315.1 uncultured Ignavibacteria bacterium
GGCTTTACTGAGCTGGCAGAGGGACTTGAACCCCCAACCTGCTGATTACAAATCAGCTGCTCTACCAATTGAGCTATGCCAGCAGATTTTTTAGATACGCAATATACTCTTTAAAAAAATTTCTTTCAATTCTTTTTTTATTTTTTCTTTCGTCTGACTTTTTTATTGCTTTCGTCGTCATATAACTTTAAAACCTGTCCAACTATTATTTTATCGGAATTCAGATTATTCCATCTCATAAGTTCTGATACCGAAAGATTATTTTTTTCAGCTATAAGCGCAAGTGTCTCACCTTTACTGACGGTATATTTTTTTTTGGATGAATTACTTACTGATGATGAAGTGTTTGAAGATTTTCCATACACTTTTAATCTCTGTCCTATAAGTATCTTATCATCTTTAAGATTATTTATTTCCATTAATTGTGACAAAGACATTCCATAATTATCAGCTATAGAAGAAAGGTTTTCTCCGGTACTGACAACATGAATTGATGTTGATGTTCCGGGATTTTTAATTTTAAGTTTTTGGCCTACAAGTATTTTATCCGATTTCAAATCATTCCAGTCTATGAGATCGCCCACGTTTACATTGAATTTCCCTGCTATCAAAGAAAGGTTATCTCCTCCGGAAACAGTATAAGTTGAAACTTCAGAGTTATTATATTTAATTGTTTTAATTTCAGCAACATTTTTTGATTCCTGTTCTGTCTCTGTATATTCAGATTCAGTATCTGATTCCGGCTCTGAATAATATTCAGTGCTTTTTGTATCTGCCGATTCCTGTGAATCAGTGACATCCGAAAATGTTATATCAGAAGAATTATCCGCAGTAGTTTCTGAATCCTTAACTGTAACAGTTTCTTCTGTAACGCTGCCGTTATAAGAAAAATCTGAAGAAGGTGATTCTGAAACATCCGTTGTAATTTTTTCTGTTTCAGTGATACTTTTTTCGGTTCCGTTTTCGTTCAGGGTCTCAGTGGTTTTTACTTCTTCAGTATTTTTAACGCTTATTGATTCTACCGGGTAAGGTTTAATTCCGATATTGGAATCATTTACTTTTGCTCCTGAAATATCATTGACTGTTAAGTCTTTATCAGAGGAATTTTCATCATCGCCGGGATTATTTTTTCCGTATAGTTTTTTATATCTTTGTTCAGTTAAATAGATATTCAGTTTTTGTTTATTTTTAAGAGTTGTTCCGTAAGCCAGATTATTCCAGATCCTGATATCAGTAGGTCTCACATCAAAATACACTGCAATTGCTTCCAAAGGTTGTTTCCTTTTACATTCATGAGAAACAAGCTTTTTACCAGAAGTGCTTCCAATGGTTTTCAGATCACCCGGATCATAATTTTCAACTTTGTAATAAGTTAATCCTGTTGTACTTGTATATCCGGTAACTTCCGTACCTGCAAATTCAGGTTTAAAGTTACTGCTTTTATCAATATCCGTTGCTTTTTCATAATTGGCAGCAAAAATTTCAAATTTCTCATGGGGGATCCTCAACTGATATGCGGTTTCATATAAAGGTATCTCATCATTCAGAATTTCCGGGTTAAGATCTCTTATAGTTTCAATATCGGTTTCACTAAGATAAGCGACTTCCTGAAGCGTTATATTCGATTCTATATTTACCCTGTCGTAAGATATAGGAGTTCCGTATTCTATGTCTTTAAAACCATATGCTTCGGGGTCTCTGAAAACATAGGATAATGCAATGATGGAAGGAACATAATTTTTTGTTTCACCGGGCAGATATCCTCTTAAACTCCAGAAATCTTTTGAACCGCTTTTACGGATAGCACTCCTAACTCTTCCCGGACCAGCATTATATCCGGAGAATGCCAGATACCAGTCGTCAAAACTTCTGTAAAGATCTTTTAAAAGATGTGCAGCCGCATCAGTAGATTTTTCAAAGTCTCTTCTGTCATCACGATAACCATCCTGATAGAGTCCATATGAGTTACCGGTTGCAGGCATAAACTGCCATAATCCTACAGCACCTGCTCTTGAAACAATAGTGGGATTCAGTCCGGATTCCTGCACAGATAAATAAATAAGTTCTTCAGGAGCATTATTTAATTTGAGTATTTTTCTCATTAAAGGAAAATATTTTCCGGAACGATAAAGACATTTATCAATAAAACTTCTGCCTCTTTCCGTATTGGAAAAAAACTCAATATATTGTTCCACTGCGGAATTCATAACAAGCGGAACATCACTTCCGTCAGGTAGAGGTTCAATCCCTGTTTCTTTTATCACTTCTTCAATTCTCTCATAATTGACAGGTATACGGGATGCAAAAACAAAAACGCGGCTGTTCTGACTAACTTCAGGCTGGGTAATAAGATAATCTTCTACAATGCTTCTAGCCAGTTCGTTGTAGTCCTGTTTCCAGAAATAATTTTCACCGCTGCTGATTAACTGATCATCAATTTCATCCAGATACTTTAAAGCATTTTCAAACGATTCCCGAGCTTTTTCGTTTTCGGAATTTTGATTATGCTTCAAAGCATTACTGTACACGGAAAAAGATTTCTGTAAAATCGTATAAGTAGCAATAGAATCCTTATCTCTCTGGGTTAGTTCTACTTCATCTGATCCACTGCACCCTGACATGAATTGTGAGAATGAAATTAATACAAAAGAAAAAATAATAAGGGATAATGTTTTTCTCTTATTATTTAAGAAAGATACATTTTTTAATAATTTAATTTTCATAATTCGTTTATTTATATTTCATAAAAATAAATAACTTAATTGTTACTTAGTAAAGTTATATCTTAAGTACGTTTAAAATAAAAAAAGTTTTTTTAAATTACAGTAAACAATGAAGTGTGGCACATTTTTATTTTGAACAGCAAAACAGCCGTGAAAATTCAAATGTGCCACACTTAAGCCAAATGGAAAAAAAGTACATATTTCTGGTCCCTCAGATTCTTACAAAGCAAAGAATAGACAAATACATAGCAAATTTTATAGAAAATGCATCAAGAACAAAAGTTCAGAAAGCAATTGATCTGGGATATGTCAGTGTAAATGGAGATCTTGTAAAATCAAACTATCTGGTAAAACCGGGTGATGAAATAGATATAGAGCTTGAGTATCCTGATAAGCAGGAAGTCGTTGCTGAAAATATACCTCTAAATATAGTGTTTGAAGATGATTATCTGATGATAATCAATAAACCTCCGGGAATGGTTGTTCATCCTGCTTACAAAAATTACAGCGGCACCCTTGTTAATGCAATAATGTATTACGCTGAACAAAAAAAAGATTCGCTGTCAAGTCTTAATGGTTTTGAAAGAGCAGGTATAGTTCACAGGCTTGATAAAGATACTTCCGGACTAATTGTAATTGCAAAAGACGAGGTCACACACAGAAAGCTGTCCGAACAGTTTTTTCATCATACAATTCAAAGAGAATATAATGCTGTTATCTGGGGAAAGTTTAAATCTAAAAAAGGTGAGATCTCTAACAGAATTGGCCGTGATAAACGTGACAGAAAAAAAGTTGCTGTATTAAAAGAAAATGATGAAAATGGAAAAATCGCAATTACTAAATATGAAGTTTTAAAAGAGTATGAATTCCTTTCATTAATAAAACTGAATTTGCAAACCGGAAGGACACATCAGATAAGGATTCATATGGCCCATAAAGGTCATCCTGTTTTCGGAGATGAAACTTATGGCGGCCGGGAACCTCATTCAGTGAATCTTACAACTAACATTAGGGCGCAGACAAAAAATCTCCTTGAATTAATGCCAAGACAGGCGCTTCATGCACGATTACTTGGATTTGTGCATCCGGTGACAAAAAAGGAAATGCTTTTCGAATCTGAATTACCCGAAGATATAAAATCTGTATTGGATAAACTTTAATGTTTTTGAACTCTAAAGTATGATCACTCAAAATTTTCCAAAGCGTTTTAATTAAATATAGAATAAAATCATCAGTCCTCTGGTTAATCTTCCGGACAATCAAAAAAAATAAATTAAATTTTACCGCAAAGGCATAAAGGCACATAGGCATAAAGAGAAAAATCTCCATATTGTAATCTTTTCATGTATCTAAAATGCCGGAAATTCTTTTTATATGGCTGTGAAAATTTCAGCTCACTGCTCTTCAGAAGAGCTCTGCTTTGCGTCCCAAACAGTATAATTTGATTATCAACAATGATCTTAATTTCTTTCGGAAATTTATCTCAGGCTGGTTTGTTTTGAAACTAAAACTTATCAATTGATTTTGAACTGTAATGTTTTTTCTGTTAAATTTTTATTTTTTTTTGACAGTACCGATGATTAATTCTTTCCGATATTATTAATCATCATCTTTTTCTGTTTCTTTTTTTGATTCTTTTTTTGAATCTGATTCTGAATCTGATTCTGATTCAGCTTTATTATTTTTATCTGATTTATTTTCTATACTGACCGAACCAGTTCCCGATTCCCAGGGGAGTTTATCTTCTCGAATTTCAGGATGATGGATCTTACCACCAAGATTAGCAGTATATGCCATCATTCCTTTTACTATTAATAATACTATTAATAATAAATATGTAACTGAATTTGGAAGAGGTTTCTGTTTTCTGAACATGAGAAGTGATCCAAGAGCAAAAATACCTGCTATATCCATTGCAATAAAACTGTAGAAAGCAAAATCCTCATGAGGTTCAACGAATTCTTCATCCACATCCTCATAATTACCTTCGATCTTTGCCTGGGCATTTTCACCGGAAAAATATACTGGTATCGTGATCAGGGAAGTTAAAACAATTATCATTGCCCCGGTCTTCTTTATCTCATCACTTTTTTTAAGTATTCCAATAATTAATACAAAGATAGCAATAGCAGAACCGATGACAGGGAAATGATTTAGTACCAGGTGAAGATGTGCTGCATTCATCATTATAAAACTCCTTTTATTTTTTTAATTTAATTTTAAAATTTTCCGATTTAAATGTAAATTGCTTTGATCTCTACAAAGATATTTTAAATTAATCACATAATAAAATTAAAATAAATGCTAATGTAGGTTTCAGAATCCGGTGAATTTTTTAAAGGATAATGAATTGTTAATTTCTTATGATAAGATTAATTTTAGAAAATTTAAAATTAAAATCATAAAATGAACATAAAAGGCAAGCTTATTGAAATTTTCGAGACAAAACAGATCTCGGATAAATTCAAAAAAAGAGAATTTGTAGTTGAGTATGCGGAGAATGAAAAATATCCTCAGTTTATAAAATTTGAACTTATTCAAAACAGTTGTGATTTGATCGATGGATTTAATAAAGGAGATACAGTGGATGTTCATTTCAATCTCAGAGGAAACAAATGGACGAACAAACAGGAAGAAGTTTCTTATTTCACCAGTCTGTCTGCCTGGAAGATTCAGGCTGCAGATGAGAGTCAGGATAATATCACTCATGATGAAGCTCCTCCGGAAACTTCTCCTGATGAGGAATACCCTTTCTGATCTTATTCCATTTTTAAATAAAATTTATTATCAGCAATGAAAGAAATAAAAGCGCTTGTCTGTATAATTATTTTCTTTTCAGCAAATTTTTTGTTTGCGGATTCACCCCTGACATCAACACCGTTCCATGAGAAATATACAGATGTGGATATTGTGCTGGAGGCTGAGCAATCGGGCACAATCAACAGAAAAATTGCAGATTATTTGCATGATGTTAATAATCCGGTCGATATAAAAGCGGCAGTTATAAATGCGCTCGGCTGGGACATTAACGGTAAAAATAATGCCAGGGAATATACAATGATTATTTATAATTCGTATGTCATTAGTGATGATATGATCTCCGCCAGCACCGATGAAGCTTTTGTACTGGGATATCTTCATGCTATGGATAATTATCAGGACCCTGATTATGCTCTGCAGTATCTTAAAGTGGCTCAGCAAAGCAACAGCAAAAGTTATACAGTTAATTTAATATACAGATTGGTAAAAGCCCAGAAAGCCATGGATACAGATTTTTGCAAAGCCTGGAATCAGGTAAATAAAGTATACCTGGATGATGATCTTAACATTGATATGAGAGAAGAAGCAAGAAAAGTAATTTACGATTATATGATAAATTACAAAGGCTATTGTAAATAATACTGAAGTTATAAAATTTTTTTAAATTCATAAAATAAATAACTATTAATGAAAGAAGTTTATATTGTAGATGGGATCAGAACGGCAGTTGGTAAACATACCGGCGCATTAAAAAGTGTAAGACCTGATGATATGGCTGCAATGCTGATAAGTGAAATTGTAAAAAGAAATTTTGACGGAAAAAATATTTCTCATGATGAAATAGAAGATGTGATTATTGGTAATGCAAACGGCGCCGGTGAAGAGAACAGAAATGTTGCAAGAATGAGTGTGCTTTTGGCCGGATTGCCGGTGTCAGTAGGTGGAAATACCGTTAACAGACTTTGTGCTTCAGGCATGCAGGCATTTGTTGACGGGGTAAGAGGTATAAGAAACGGAGAAGGGGATTGTTACCTTGCCGGAGGTACTGAATCAATGACCAGAGCTCCTTTTGTTGTCGGAAAAAATCCGGCGCCATTCGGACGGAATGCGGAAATGTATGATACAACTATCGGCTGGCGTTTTACCAATCCGAAACTGGAAAAATTGTTTTATCCGTATTCTATGGGAGAGACAGCTGAGAATCTTGCTGAAAAATATAAAATATCAAGGGAGTCGCAGGATGAATTTGCATTCAATTCTCAGATGAAAGCTAAAGCTGCTATAGAATCCGGAAAATTTATAGATGAAATTTTTCCTGTAGAGATAATTACCAGAAAAGAGAAAGTTGTATTTGATACTGATGAATTTCCCAGATTTGATACAACCATGGAAATACTCTCAAAGCTAAAACCTGCTTTCAGGGAAGGCGGAACTGTCACTGCCGGTAATTCCAGCGGCATTAATGACGGAGCAAGTCTTTTAATGCTTGCTTCAGAAGATTTTGTAAAAAAACATGATCTGAAGCCAAGAGCCAGATATATTTCTTCTGCAATCGCCGGAGTAGATCCTTCATGCATGGGTATCGGACCTGTACCTGCCACAAGGAAAGCTTTATCCAGAGCCGGACTTGAATTGAAAGATATTGAACTCATAGAGTTAAATGAAGCGTTTGCGGCTCAGAGTCTTGCCTGTATTGATGAACTCAAGCTTGATAAAGAGATTATAAATGTTAATGGAGGTGCAATAGCTCTCGGACATCCTCTTGGAAGCAGCGGCTCAAGAATTCTTATTACTTTGCTGAATGAACTTGAAAAGCAGAATAAAAAAACCGGACTTGCCACCATGTGCATAGGAGTAGGGCAGGGAATAGCTTCTATAATTGAAAGGGTCTGATATATTTACATTTCAATTTTCAGATCTCTGTGAAAATAAGAAATGTTAAAAATTTTAAAACGGTAACTTTTAGTTTTAAAGAAGATTTAAATCCGGAATTCCGGAAATTATTTTTTATTGATCACTTATAAATTTAAATCTGTTCAGGATATCTGAATAAGGATGTTTTAAAAACTCAAATCCCAAATCAAATATTCAAAATACCAAATCATAAAATGTCTTTTCCGAATCAATTATCATTATTAAGGATCTTACTCTCTCCGGTATTTCTTTTTTTATTTCTTTCTGAAAATCTGTTATATAAAAAAATATCACTCATAGTTTTTTTTATTGCTGTTTTCACGGACTGGTATGACGGATGGCATGCAAGAAAATTCGGGGAGATCAGTAAAGCCGGCATTTTCCTTGACCCTCTGGCAGACAAAATACTTACTTCATCAGCATTCATAGGATTTTTCATACTTGGCATTATGCCGTTATGGATGGTAATACTAATAGTGATCCGGGATATTGTTATTACAGTATTAAGGTCAATGCAGGAATATAAAGGAAAAACAATGAAGACATCTTTTATTGCCAAAACAAAAACATTTATACAGATGACTTATATTTTTTTAATAGTAATATTGGTCAGCCTGTTGTCCTTTAATATCAGTCCTGAATTCTCCTCTCTTATAAATAATTTTTTAGTTTCGGAAACCAATTATATGCTAATGTTAATTGTAACTTTGATCACTGTTGCCACAGGAGTTTTCTATTTTTTTGAAAAAGACAAAGCTTCCATAAAAACATTATCATAATTTGAGATTAAATAAAGAAAGAAAGATCGCAGATGAAAATATCAAAATAGATTTTTTTACAAATCTCTTTTCCAGTTTTTTATATACAGGCTATTCCCCAAAAGCAAGCGGAACAGTTGCAAGCGCTTTTGCTATGATAATTTTTTCCGCAGATGTATTTTTTAATCCTTTAATATTATTTGTGCTGAGCTTTGTTTGTTTTGCAGCAGGAATTTTTTCTTCCGGCAAAATGATAAAAAGATTTGGCGATGATCCTTCGGAAGTTGTAATAGATGAAGCAGTGGGTATGTGGCTTACAGTTCTTATTTTTATTTTATTGAACGGAGATTCTCCAGACATTTTGGGTTTAATAATTTGCTTTTTAGCATTCAGGTTTTTTGACATAACCAAGATACAGCCGGCTAAATATTTTGATGAATTGAATTCCGGATTCGGGGTTATGATGGATGATGTCATAGCGGGGGCATATGCCGGAGTTTGCGCTTATGCTTCAAACGGGTTAATTCAGTCATTAATGAACTGAGATTTTATATTTTATAGAATAGTCCGGATTCAGATCATTAAAAAATTTTTAATTTAAAAATAAATTATAGTGAGATCCAAAATAATTTCAATTGGTGATGAGATACTATTAGGACAGATCGTAAACACTAATGCTGCATTTATAGGCGATAAATTATTCTCAGCCGGTTTCCCGGTTGAAAAAACAGTTGTGATCGGAGATGAAGAGCAGATACTTATGGATGAATTGAAGGATTCCTCTGAAAATTTTGATATAACAATTATAACCGGGGGACTCGGACCTACACATGATGATATTACAAAACCAACACTCGTAAAATTTTTTAATGATAAACTTGTAACTGATAATAAGGTACTCGATCACGTTATGAATATTTTCAGTTCGAGAAATATTCCCATGCCGGAAGTTAATATTGCTCAGGCTCTGATACCTTCAAAATCAAAAGTCTTGTGGAACTCTAATGGAACTGCGCCGGGGATTATGTTTGAAACAAATGAAAAATTAATAATTGCAATACCGGGTGTGCCTTTTGAAATGAAAGATCTTATCAATAATGAGATAATCCCATTGCTTAAGAATAAATTTGGAAAAAAATTCACAAAGGTATTTCTTAACAAGACACTTTTAACTACAGGTTCGGGTGAATCGTCATTAAATGAAATGCTCGGAAATGTGAACGAATTCTTAGGAGACAGTAAACTTGCTTTCCTGCCGTCTGCTACCGGAGTCAGACTGCGTATAAATGCAGAAGGGAATACCGTTTCGGAAGCTGAAAACAAGATCTCAATAATTGAAAAGATTATCCGGTCTAAAATTCAGGATTATATATTTGGAGAGAACGAAGATGATCTGGAAACCGTGACCGGCAGAATTCTGAAAGAAAGAAAAAAGACATTGTCAGTAGCTGAATCCTGTACAGGTGGGAAAATATCTTCAAGAATAGTGAGCGTTCCGGGAAGTTCGGAATATTATACAGGGGGGGTATGCGTTTATTCCAATATTGAAAAAATTAAACTTTTGAATATTCGGGAAGAGACATTGAGTAAATACGGAGCTGTAAGTGAAGAGACAGCAATTGAAATGGCCGAAGGTGTAAGAGAGATCATGAAGACTGATTATTCCTTATCCACGACCGGAATAGCCGGACCAGCCGGCGGTTCTGAAAAGAAACCCGTAGGACTGGTCTGGATAGGCTTTTCTTCTTCAGAAAAAACATTTGCGATGAGTTTTTTGTTCGGGGAAGAAAGGCAAAGAAATATAGAACGGGCTTCTCAGAGAGCTTTGGAGATCCTGAGAAGAGAGTTGCTGAAGATAAAACTGATTTTTTAGTTTGAAATACTTTTATATTAAGTATATATTAAACTTTCCAGAAAAAATTTATTAACTAAATTAATATAAATGAAAAAATCCAACAATTTTTTTAAAGGTGGAGTTACAGGATTTTTAATTCTGTTAATCATGTCCGCAGTGGGTACTCAGATCTTTCAGGGTCAGGGAGAAGATAATCGTTTTAATTATGACGAAAGTGATCCGTTGATCGACAGACCTACAAGAGAGGCATATCAGCATGTCATAAATAAAAGTGATAATTTAGATATTATAACTGATGCTGAAGGTTATGATAATTTTCAGATCGGTGTTGATTTTGCGGAACAAATGCTTGTTTCAAATCCAAGAAATCCGCAGAATATGCAGTTTGGCGTAAACGGTGGAGTCGGCCAGAATGCTTACTATACAATTAATGGTCATGACTGGATTAACAGTAATCCGAATTATGTTGCCAATATATGCTGTGATCCCTGGTCAGCTTTTGACAGTCTTGGTGTGCTCCATTACGGATCGGGAGTTACTGGACAGTATGTATATAATTCAACAAACGGAGGCGCAACTTACGGATCTCCTATTCTTACTGTTTCCGGTAATGACAGAAACACTATGGCAGCTGATCAGACAAACGGACCTTATTCAAATTATTTATATGCAGCCATTACACCTGGTAATTTCAGCAGAAGCACAGATGGCGGATTAACCTGGTCTCAGACTTATGCATCCAGTAATACAATTCCGGGTGTTATGATAGCTGTAGGACCAAACGGTCCTGTGCAAGGCGGTTGTGTAATGTATGTTACAAATACCGGAACGTCATCAAATGTTACATATACTTTTCACAGATCTACAGACGGCGGAGTAACTTTTACCCCTATGTCCAGTCTGACAGTTGCGGGATATGTGGGTACATTGAATTCTGCAGGAAGACTTGTTATCAACAACGGAAGAACCAGACCTTATCCGATGATAGCTATGGATAACAGTTATGGTCCTAACAGAGGAAGATTTTATCTGGTCTATGCTTCAAATGAGCCGGTTGGTAACGGCAATAAACCGGATATAATTTTACAATATTCAGATGATCAGGGTGCGACATGGTCACCTAGAATTACCGTTAATGACAATGCAAATCCTGAATTAAGTGATCAGTGGTTCCCTGCTATATGGTGTGAAAAAGAAACAGGACGTCTTTACATAAAATGGTATGATACAAGAGAAAATCCGGCTACATATGCGGTAAATGTTTATGCAACATACACTGATGACGGCGGCGTGACTTTTGCTCCTAATCAGAAACTAACAACACAATCATGGACATATCCTTCTCCTCCATGTTCGCCAAATACCAACTGTTACAGAGGAGACTATGACGGTATGACAGCTAATACGAAAACATCGTTTTCTGTCTGGTATGACGGAAGATCTAATACATATCAGAACATAGGCGCTTATTTCCCTGACTATGCATTCAAAGTCAATCCTTCAGCGATAAATATTAACAACAGTAATTTCACAACTTTTAATGCAGTTATTCCTTCAGTAAAATTATATACTGATGAAGTGACTTTTTCAGGAACTGTAACTCCAGCTCCGGCTTCAGGAGCTTTAACTGTATCTTTTCCAAACGGAAATACTTTAAACAATTATCCTGATTCATTATTAGTAAGAGTTAATGCTGCTCCGGGTACAACAGCAGGAGCATACACTGTTACATTAAAAAGTACAGGATCCAATGGTACACCTGTTCATATCAGAACTGTTTCACTGAATGTTGGACTCGTAGGAGTAGAAGGAGTTAATGAAATTCCTTCTGCTTATTTCCTTCTTCAGAATTACCCGAATCCTTTTAATCCTGTTACTAAAATAGATTATATCCTTAAGAATAAAACAAATGTATCAATGAAAATTTTTGATGCAAAGGGAAGTCTTATACAGACAATGGAGAGAGGAATACAAAATGCAGGAAACCATTCCGTGGAATTTGTTGCGTCAGATCTGCCATCTGGAGTTTATTATTACAGACTTGAAACAGATGACTTTACCGATACAAAACAAATGATCCTGCTTAAATAAATTCAGTATTGTAATAAATAAAGTATATTAAAATTAAGCCGTGGAAACAATTTTTCCGCGGCTTTTTTTATTTATTATCTGAAATGATTTAATCCCTTACGGTTACTGAAGAATTCTTCAAGCTAATGAAAATTTTCAGGTGCAATATGATTTACTGTGGAACATAATTTAAGAATATCTTCCTGACCTGACATAATCTTCTTCTCCCGTTGTCATTCCGTGTGCTCTTAGCGGAAATCCAATCTCAAACACTGCGTTGAATCATTTGAACATATTGTGTTTCAAAATTTCATCTGCAAAATTGGTAAAACTTACTTTAACTTCTGAAGTGTCATGAAGGTAATCATTTAATTATTATATAAATGAATCCCGTACATTTATATTCAGATTGAAAAGCATCAATCTGTATTTATGATTCTATTACCCGCCAGACATTTGATACATCACATAAGCTAAATGGATTCCCGTAAAAAGCGTTCGGGAACAGCAGACCGGATAAAGAATTGAAAAGATCTCCTCCGTAAATCATTCAGAACAAATTTTATTATATCTTCCCAAAACGATTTATATAAATTGCTGTAGCTGACCGTTTGATTCCGAAACTGCTATTCAGCCGCATATTAACTCAGATATTCACAGGACAGCAAAAAAAATAATTGAACGGGTTTGTTTTAAAAATCATTTTTGTAGATGATTTCAGGTTATGGCAATATCTTTTATAATATATTTAAACAATCTAAATGATAATTCCGAAACTCATTTCAATTCATGCCGTAAGAGTTTTCTTTAAATGTTACCTTAACATTATTTTTCAAAATCCCCTGAACTATAACTTGAAATTTCAAAATATTTTGTTTAGTTTGGAAACTCATAAAACGAAAATAGTTTCTTGAATAAAATAAGCCAGACCGAAAAAGACCGCAGCAAGATACTTGACCATACCCGCAATAAATTTCACGCAGAGGGATTTTATAAAACATCAATGGACGAGATAGCAAAAGATCTGCGAATAAGCAAAAAAACTATTTATAAACATTTCCCTTCAAAAGAAGAGCTCCTGAGAGCAATTTGCAGTGATACAACCTGTATAATAAAAACCAAGATAGTGGAGATAATAGATGGAGATGAGGATGTTGTAGTGAAATTTGTGAGACTTCTTAACATGCACAATAATATGACTATGAACATCAGTGATAAATGGGTAAGGGATCTTACTATACATGCGCCTGCAATAAAAAATGAAATTGATGAAATGAAGAATGACCAGATCAATAAGATATTTACAAAATTACTTGATCAGGGAAAGAGGGAAAAGCTTATAGAGAATTATCCGACTCCTATCATTATTGCAACTTTTGATTCTTCATTAAAGGCGGTTGTAAATCATGATTTTCTTATTAATAACAAATTTACAATTTTAAATGCGTTTAAGATCACTTATGAAATGCTGTTAAACGGGGTGCTTACTGTCAGAGGAAAAGAGAAATTCAAAAAAACAAAAGTATTATTAGCTAAAGAAATTAAATTATAATTAAATGAAATTAAAATTTTCTTTTTACAGGACCATTGGATTTCCGGTTATTGTAATATTGTTAAATGCTGTCAATTCACATTTATGGTCTCAGCAGGTACAGACAATTAATAACGTGGATCAGGCAATCAATCTGGCATATAAGAATAACTCCTCCATAATATCCGCCAGGCTGGATAAATTACAGGCACAGGAAAGAGTATCTGAAGTTTACAGTGATAATTTGCTGCCTTCCGTAAATTTAAATTCAAGATTTCAGCGGGCAATCAGGAAACAGGTTCTGGATATTGGCGGTCAGCAGTTTGAAGTGGGTTCTGATAATTCCTTTTCTAATCTTATTGATGTCAGAGAATCACTACCTATACTTGGAACACCGGTATTTGCGGCAATCCGCATAGCAGATTATTATGAACAGACTCAGGAGCAGAACATTATAAAAACTGAAATTGACGTAAAAAAGAAAGTCAAAGATGCTTATTATTCTTCTTTGCTTGCTAAATCAATTGTTGACATAAACAAATTAACTCAGAAAAATTCCGAAGATAATTTTATAGCTGTTGAAAAAAAATATAAGATCGGAACTGCAACAGAATTTGATTATTTAAGAGCAAAAGTAAGACTTGATAATTCAAATCCTCAACTATCCGAAGCGGAAAGAAATTATCAGATCAGCAGAAAAATATTACTGAATGAAATTGGGCTGAAAGATCAGCAGGATATTGAAGTACAGGGAGAACTTACATATGACAGTACTGAAATTATGCTTACTACTGATGAACTAATAGAAAATATTGCCAAAGACAATATTGAAATACAGCAGCTTGAAGTATTGAAAAATATTAATAAGGAACTGGTAAAAGTTGATAAAGCAAATTATCTCCCTAAGCTGTCCGTCTTTGCACAGTACACATTATTTTCCAATGAAAATGACGGTCAGCCGATACTGGACTACAGATTCGGAAATACTCTGTTTATAGGTGTCGGACTCGACTGGAATTTAAATCTCTTCAGAAATTCATATAAGGTCAAGCAATCGGAGATCGAAGTAAAGAAAAATGATGAACAGCTTGCACAGTTAAAGCAGGGATTGAAACTTCGTGCGGAAAGTTCAATAATTGCTCTTGAAGATGCCAGAGAAAGAATATCATCAAGAAGAAAAACCGTTATTCTTGCTGAAAGGGCTCTGGAGCTTGCCAATGCAAGCTATGAGGCAGGGGTTATAAATCAGATAGATGTACAGGCTGCAGAGTTAAGTCTTTCTGAATCAAGACTTACTTATCTTCAGGCAATATATGATTATCAGATTGCAAAAGCTGAACTTGAAAAATTACTTCAAAAATAAAAAACACCTAAAAATTTTAAAAAACATATAACATGAAAAAAATATTTTATTTCCTTTTAGTCTTAATAGCCGGAGGTATGACGCTTCAATCATGCAGTAAGGATGGAGAGACAAAAACTGAAGTTGAGAAAAATCTCCAGGCAGTTAAAATAATGGATATCGTTCCCGAGGACTTTCAGGAAAATTATAAAGTAGTTGGAATTGTAAAGCCATTTGAAAGCGCGAAAGTATCTTCAGAAGAAGGGGGATTGATTACATATCAGCCATTTGATAAAGGCAGCCGGGTATCAAAAGGACAGGTGGTGGTAAGATTAAGAAAAGATCAGGATGCCGCAGCTTATGAACAGGCGATCACACAATTTGAACTTGCGCAGAGTAATTTTGAAAGGATGCAGAAATTGTACAACGAACAGGTGACTACCGAACAGGATTACACAAATGCAAAATTTCAGCTCGAGCTTGCGGAAAATGCTCTTGATGTACTTGAAACAAGATTAAGCAAATCATACGTTACTTCTCCGATAAGCGGTATAGTGGATATGAAATATCTGAGTAAAGGTGAAGTTTGCGGACCGGGTACTCCGATATTAAATATAGTTGAAGTTTCAAGAGTTAAAGTATCTGCAGGGATACCTGAAAGATTTATTGGGGAAGTTAAAAAAGGTTCACAGGTAAAAATAACTTTTAATGTTTACCCTGGTGAGGAATTTTCCGGAACTGTTAGTTATGTTTCACCAACATTGAGTCCGGTTAACAGGACATTTGAAATTGAAATGGTGTTAAATAACAGAGACGGCAGACTAAAACCTGAAATGAGCGCAAACATAGAAATAGAAAAGGCAAAAGTGGAAAATGCAGTCGTAATACCTCAGGATTATATAGTTGATCTTGGAAATGATAAATATGTTTTTGTTCTTGAAAATGATATAGCAAAAAAGAGAGTATTGAATCTGGGAGGGAGAGACGGTAATAAAGTATTGATACTCTCAGGAGTGAATCCGGGTGAGAAACTTATATATGAAGGATTTCAGCCATTGGCTGACGGAGATAAAGTTCAGATAATTTATTAAAAATTTTATAAACGTAAATGAATATTTCAAAAATAGCGGTAAATAACAGTGTTACGGTTTATATCTTAATGGTTATAATAATACTCTTCGGAGCATTTTCATATAATGCTATCCCGAAAGAGTCTGCGCCGTCGATCACAATTCCGAATATCTTTGTATCAACACTTTATTTCGGTGTATCTCCGAAAGATATGGAAAACCTTGTGACACAGGAGATTGAGAAAGAAGTAAAGGGAATAAAAGACGTAAAGAAAGTAACCTCAATTTCACAGGAAAGTTTTTCAATGGTCAATATTGAATTTAATCCAGATGTGAAAATTGACGAAGCTTTACAAAAAGTGAGGGATAAGGTTGCTATAGCAAAAACCAAAATGCCCACGGATATAGAAGAGCCGACAGTTACAGAGATAAATCTGTCCGAACAGCCGATGCTGTATGTTAATCTTTCAGGTAATCTGGGTCTTGCTGCTTTGAAGGATTACGCGGATAAGCTCAGTGATGAAATTGAGGTCATACCCGGAATTCTCAGCGCAGAGGTAAAAGGCGGACTGGAAAGGGAAGTAAAGATTAATGTTGATGCAAACAGACTAAAATATTACAATCTTACATTTAATGATATAATAAACAAGATCGGTCTTGAAAATCAGAGTATCCCCGGTGGTAGTGTTGATCTTAGAAATCAGAATTATTTAGTAAGGGTACCGGGTCAGTATGAAGATCCTGAATTGATCAGTGATATAGTAGTAAAATCTGAAAGTGAAAAACCTATTTATGTAAGAGATGTTGCCCAGGTGATTTACGGATACAAGGAAAGAACAACTCTCTCAAGACAAAATGGCAGTGAGGCAGTTACGATAGTTATAAAAAAGAGAAGCGGTGAGAACATTATACGGATTGCGGAAGATGTAAAAGATCTTGTAAAGAAAAAGGAATCACAGTTTCCTGCCGGTTTAAAGATCAATTTTACAGGTGATCAGTCAAAGAATATAAAAAACACTGTACATGAACTTGAAAACGGTATCATTACGGGTTTCATACTTGTGTGTCTGATTTTGCTGGCAGCCATGGGTTTAAAAAATGCTTTACTGGTTGCAACATCTATTCCATTTTCATTTCTTATATCATTTGTAGTTCTGGGAATTATGGGAGTAACAATGAACATAGTTGTACTTTTCGGATTGATCCTGGTGCTTGGTATAATTGTTGACGACGCAATAGTTGTTACTGAAAACATATACAGGTTGCAGGAGACAGAAGGTTATAATCCCCATGATGCAGCAATAGAAGGTCCGCGTGAAGTTCAGTTCCCTGTGACTATAGCAACATTCACTATCATTTCATCATTTGCGCCGTTGCTTTTCTTTCCGGGAATAGTAGGTGAATTCATGAAGTATCTTCCGATCACGCTGATAGTTTGTTTGTTCTCATCATTGTTTGTTGCTCTTGTAATAAATCCCGTTTTGTCCGCAAAGTTCATAAATTTTAAAAAGGACAGAGCAAAGCATGAAAGTAAGGCAAAATGGTATAATTTTATAACAAGATTTCATCTGTGGTTTGACCGTTTATTTATTAGAATTGTCAATAATTATGAAAAGGTTCTTAGAAAAGCTGTCAGACATAAAGTGTTTACAATTGGCGGAACATTTGCTCTGTTGATTATAGTATTCGTTATCTATGGAAATTTTAACAATGGCATTCAGTTTTTCCCGGAAGTAGAACCGCAGCAGGCGTATATTTATGTGAACATGCCAATCGGAACAAATCTGGATAAGTCAAATGAAGTCACCACGGTAATTGAACAGAAACTACCTCCATTTGAGGATCTTGAATATTTTCTTACAAATGTGGGATCCGAAATAGGCTCGGGATTCGGAGGTGATGTTTCAAATAAGAGTACGATCTCATTAAGTTTTTTTGACAAAACAGACAGAAAGCAGAGTTCATTCAAAACAATGGATGAGATCAGAGACGCAATAGAAAATATCACAACAGCAGATGTCAGGATCATGAAGCAGTCAGGCGGACCCCCGACAGGACCTCCGGTTAATATTGAAATATCCGGAGATGATTTTGAACAACTCGGGAGATTGTCTGATGAAGTAAAAAGAATGATCGTTGATATTCCGGGTATGAAAGATCTGAAAGATGATTATGATGAAGCAAGGCCGGAAATTAAAATTATTATTGACAGAGAAAAAGCAGCTTTGTACAGTTTAAATACAACTGCAATTGCAACAACTGTCAGAACCGCCATTAATGGTACGGTAGCTAGTAAATACAGATTATCTGATAAGGAATATGACATTACTGTAAGACTCGATTCCAATCAGAGGGAAGATGTTTCATCTATTGAGAATATATACATTCCCGGAAAGGACGGGGCTAAAGTTCCTCTTACTTCTGTGGCAAACATAGAATTCTCCGGCGGACTCGGAGCAATCAACAGGAAGGACCTTAAACGGGTTGTAACAGTTTCCGCAAATGCTGAAGGAAGATTAGGCAATGATGTTTTAACTGATGTAAAAGAAAAATTAAAGGATCTGAAATTACCGGCGGGTTATAATATTATTTATACGGGTGAGCAGGAAAATCAGCAGGAGTCTCAGGCATTTCTCGGAAATGCATTCCTTGTGTCACTTTTACTTGTGTTTTTCTTTCTTGTAATTGAGTTCAATTCTGTGACATCACCAATGATCATTATGATCACCGTAGTACTGTCTCTTCTTGGCGTATTGCTTGGTTTGCTTGTTACACAGACACCATTTGGAATTATAATGACAGGAATTGGAGTGATTGCGCTTGCAGGAATTGTTGTAAGAAATGCTATCATACTTCTGGATTTTCAAGTGGAACTTGAGAAGAGGGGATTAAGCAGGGAAGAATCCGTGATCCAGTCAGGTATGATCAGATTAAGACCGGTATTCCTTACAGCTGCAGCAACAATTCTCGGACTTGTTCCGCTTACCACGGGTGTTGATTTTGACTGGAGAACTTTATCATGGGTGATCGGTGGTCAGAATACGGCTTTCTGGAGACCAATGGGTGTTGCAATTATTTTCGGACTTTCAGTTGCGACGTTCTTAACTCTTGTTGTAGTACCAACAATTTTTCTTGCTGTTAATGATTTTCTGGACAGATTCAAGAAAAAGAAAACATCTGTTGCGGAAAGTGAAATTTTGATACAGGGAGAATAGATCTTTTTAAATATATTTATGAGACTCTGATATTTATTTATCAGAGTCTTTTTTTATTTAAAGTAATTTTATCACTAAATTGCCAGGACACATTGATTGAGTAAAGTTACAGATTACGAACTACAGCAACGATTTAATAATTATGACTTATCGTTATTTCCCAAACCACGGCTTGGGAAAGTAATACTTTGTGATTTAGTGGATTCGAGGTGTCAGACGGAGCAGAGGTCTTTGCTTAGTATTTTTTATATCTTGCCAAAAAGTTATTTTAGCAAATCTCTTAATCAAACACCGGAATATGAAAAACTCTTTGATCTTCCGATTTTTAATATTTTTTACTTTCCTGTTTCTCGTTTCATGTAACCCGATGAAAAAAAATGTCATGAAGGATTCAGCAGATGATGTTGAAGAATTCTTAATAGCAGGATCAGGTGATGCGAAATATTTAATATCCAAAGAAGAAATATACCAGGCAACCTCTAAGTCTGATAACCAGGGGATAAGACAAATTACCGGATATGTGGAATACAGGATATCATCTTATGATATGAACACGGGGCAGCTGGTGAAGAGAATTGAGCTGGGTGACAGGAAAAGCAATGAATGTCAGTTTGTCGGGTATACAAAGGACAAACTCTGGTACAAGAGTGTTGACCCTAAGCTTGGTTTTCATGCGAGAGATCCGGGAACACTTGACGTGATCGTTTCACAGGAGAAGATAACAGAATTAAATCCCTTTCTGAAAGATAACCTAAGCCAGCCCGAATGGAACAGTATTTCAAAATATTATGGTTTTGACCGGGATAAGAATATGCCGGTGGTTTCGGATAACTCCGGGTTTCTTTATACCATTGATCCTCAGACACTGAAAGCAGAGAAGACAAATGAAAATCTGGAAAGTTTTAAATACGATAATGATTGTCTTACGTCTTCCATTAAGTTAACTCCTAATTCTAATGTTTATTTAAAAGGGAGTCCAAGAAATTTCATTGATTATATGAACAAGGAATTAAAGGATATCTCATTTCTTAAAGGAGAGTTTGTGGAAAGCTCAGTGGAAAGAGATCATTTCGAATCGGAAAATGATTTCTTAAAACCTGTCTATGAAAATATTAAACAGCTAGAACTGCAGATAGATTCGATCAGAAAATATATTGCTGCCGAATTTCCGGAAAACAGTACCACTAGAGGAAATAATTCCGGGTGGGATAAAAAATATGCCGAAAGGAGTATAGATAATCTGGAGAGAAAGATAAGCAGTGAAAATGAAAAAATAAAAAGAAAATCAGATGATGATGATTTCTCAATCATTACAAAGGATAAAAGTATATTTGTATACAGTCAGACAGATGTGACCGATCAGTCGAAAGTACTGGTCACAAAAATTAAATTTAACAATGATTCCACAATTACACAACTCTGGCAGACAGAACTTGTCAATATCTATGTGGATCCTGAAAAGGGGATGGACAGATCTTCGTTTAATGTTGTGTTTTCAAAAGGTGATCCTGACTTCAGTACAAAAAGGGCGTTGATGGGTGAAGGTAAACTTGTGCTAATGTTAATGCTGAGAGCTGTATGTATTGATATCGAATCGGGAAAGATACTTTGGGAAAATAGTTTGTAATAAATAATTAGTAGTTAGTAATTCCTCATCTACATTTTAGTAGTGGACATATAAATTGATAGTATGGTCTATGACATTAGTGAAATGCTCTCTGACATTGGCAGTATGAACAATGACATCAGCGGAATGAACACTGACATTGGCGGAATGAACTTTGACATGTGGAATTGACACTGACATTGGCAATATGAACAAAGAATTTGTCTCAATTGAGTCAGATATTCTTGTCCACAGCTGAGTCTCTCGTAGTTTATACATTTAAAAAGTTATTGAATAATTCGACACAACCGGGACTACAATCCCGATAGTCCGCCGCGGCGGATTGCGTGTTGGTTAATAGATTTTTCCGCTACCAAGAGTCTTTCGCTTTTCTTACCGGGTTGGTTCATACAGCAACAACCGCAGCGACGAAAGTAACTTATTCACTTATGATTTCTCAGACTATTTTGTAAAAATAGATTCCTCCGCCGAGTCCCCGAAATTAAAATAGAATAATTTCAGATCTGTGCAAATGCAGGAGACTCAGCGTAGACAGACTTTGGATGGCATCCAAAAGCGCGATGCCATCTGATTGAAAAAAGATTTATTAATGCATTTTTTTTTTTTTTCAAAAAATGCCATATATTTTAGCAATAAAAGGTTAGACAAAAACCGGAAATATTATGACTGCTAAAGATAAGTTTTCTGTATATTATAAAAAGGATAAAGTAACCGAAAAGAAAACATTTTACAAAACATTTAAGGAAGCGGAAGCATCAGCCGGAAGTGAAGACACTATAACAATTCATAAAGACCTCCTCATATTTTTTACAAACAAAACCTATGCAAATCAATAAAGCCATACATATTAAAACTTCTCTTATAAAAAAGTGTTGTAATAAAAATGAAAAAAGATTCTCCTCCTGTATTTGAAATTAATACCAGTGAAAGTTGTTCAATTGAATGTCAGGAAATTAGAACTGTGGAATAATTATTTATAAATCAGTATAACAATAATTTTTAAAATTAAATCTTACCTCAAATGGCTACAGAAGTTTCTCTTCGCGATATAGAGACAGGAATTCCCGAGTTTTATTCTACTTATGGCGCTGCAAGGAGCGCTGCCGGAACAGGCGATGTCATCAGCATTTATGCAAATCTTACCGAGCAAATTATATTACTTGACGGGGTTGATGTTTATATAGATCCCGGAACAGAGTTAAACTATTCTGGTGATGGTCCGACTATTACCGATAATGATGATCCATGTAAATGTAATATTACAGGTGGAGGGACCATTAAGAATTCTTACTCCGGAACAACTAAAAGAGAGTGCATAAAAATTTCTGATCCTTCTTCTGAAGTTAATATAGAGTGCTATATAATAGATGGAGTAGGTGAAAATAATTCTACACTCGAAGGCAGCAGTGTGGATGTGTCAGCCGCAGCCAAATTCAGATTGATCAGTACTAAAGTATATAATCAATTTAACACAGCTATAAGAATCTCCGACTGTGATGATGTTTTCCTGAATATCCGGACTGTAGAATCAGGAACTCCCTCAAGTCCAAATGCGGGCTCACCTGTTTTATCTTTAGAGGGAACGGGTTCGGTATATATAAATGAATTATTATGTACCGGATATGGATCGTGTTTAAATCACAAAGACAGAGTAATCGGCGCAACTATCAATAAACTAAAAACATTTCTTCCTGCCGGTGAAACTCCTTCCACTACTGCTCCCACTATTTTACTTGATGCAGGCACAGGCACAGACGAATTTTCTAAAATAATAATGTGCAATATTATTTATTAAATTTATAATTAAATTTGATTAACTTTACAAACATTTAAAAAACAATGTATATTTAAAATTAAAAAATAAGGAGAATAAAAATGGCAGACCCAAACCCAGGAGAATGGGAAATAATAAAAGATGAGAATGATATACCTATCGATTCTCTTGTTACAGCAATACATGCAAATTTAATACCGATCACAATTGATCCGCTAGTTCATCCGGAAGCTAAAGTGTTATATTGGCATGGAAGATTTATAACCATTTATGACGATGGCGGAAAAATTGTAAGTTGTCTTTATAATCCTGTTACAAAAGAAATTATACAATATACTGTTCCTACATGGCCTGACATTGAAGAACCTTTTGACCCATCTAAAATATTTTGCAGTGGTCACATTCAGCTCCCGGATGGAAAGTTATTAACCGCTGGAGGTGAAAGAAACATTCCGCCTGTTGCTTCAAGGGGTTTGAAATATTCATTTATTTTTGATTCAAGTGTTCTTTATGAAACAAATCCGGATCCGAGACCTTGGAGAAATACAAAAGAAGTAATAACAAATTTTCCAACAATGATGGACAGAGGTCGGTGGTATCCCCAGTTAACAAAACTACATAATGGTAATATTGTTGCTATGTCGGGATACAAATATAGTGAACAACAAATTGAGTTGAGACCTGAATTGTTTGATGCCTCGACAGAGACATGGATATTGTATGATCAAGATGCTGATTTAGCTGTACCTCTATATAACGCGGCTTATTTAATACCTTTTGGCGATTGGAAGGGAGAAATATTTTATGACCTGGTTTCATTCGGACCTGTCTTACCGGGTTGGATACGAGCTCATAGGTTTAATCCTGATGTTAATGCTCCGGAATGGAATCAAGTTGGACTTGAACAATCAATGAGATTTAAAGGAAATTCTGTTATGCTTCCTTTTTCTGTCTTAGATTCTAAGATTAGAATTGTGAACTTGGGAGGCGCAGATGAACAATTATCAGACACGAGCCAAATAATAGAAATTGGCGTAAACATTTCTTCATATTGGATAACACTTCCTGATTTAAATTTTCCGAGACATGATGCGCCGAATGCTCTTTTATTAGCTGATGGAACGGCAATGGTAATAGGCGGAGGACATCCTGATGAAACAGTATTAACTCCCGAATATTTGGATTATAGTGATCCTGATCCGAACAAATGGGCTTGGAAGACAATGCCTGACATGACTGTTCCAAGAAAGTATCATTCCACGGCTTTATTATTACCGGACGGAAGTGTTTGGGTAGGAGGCAGCCGGATTTATACTCAACCTCAGAGATGGGAATTTGAGAATGATATGGAAAGAAGAATTGAAATTTTTAAACCCGGATATTTTTTCGAAGGATTCCGCCCTGTAATTGACGAAGCTCCGCTTTCAATTGTTACTGGCGATCAAAATCCTTTTGAACTTTTATTAAGTATTGATGTAAGCGGAGAATTACAGATTGATTCAGTTGTTTTGATAAGCATGGCAA
>CALMST010000102.1 GCA_937872315.1 uncultured Ignavibacteria bacterium
TATCATATAGCCTTAAACTTAGTTCTGCTGGCTCTGGTATTTCATACTTTATTATTGTTGATGAATTAAACGGATTTGGATAATTTTGAGATAAATTAAAATTTTCCGGAATAATTGAATTATTTGAAGTAATAAAAACCAATCCTCCATTTGTTGTCTTTAATTGTGTTCCGAAATCTCCACAGATAAATCCGGTATTCGAGTTTACAAAATAAACTGAATTTAATAAATTATTTGTAATCTTTGCCTGAATATTCCAGTTTAGACCACCGTTTATGGTTTTAACAATATATCCTTCCTTACCTACAGAATATCCATTAAGACTATCAATGAAAAATATTGAATTTAAAGCATCTGTCCCAATTGCATTCCTGTTAAACCAATTTAATCCTCCGTTAGTAGTTTTTAAAATAATTCCACCTGCACCGGTTTGATATCCAACTAACATATCTGTGAAGAATATATCTAATCCTCCTCCTGTTAAATACTCATTCCAAACTATTCCTCCATTTGTAGTTTTCAAATACTTATTTCCAGCAATATGTCCATTATTAATATCAGTATAGACTATCGGTCCTAAAGAAAAATTTCCAGACAATCCACTATTTTGTGATATCCAATTTGATCCACCATTTGTCGTTTTCTTTATTATTGAATTATTCCCAGTAATAGTACCAGTTAATACATCAGTAAAATAAACCCCAAATAGATTTACGAAGGTATCTGAAGGTAAATCAATCCAACTCTCCCCTCCATCCATAGTCTTTATTACCACACCTGTGTCCCCGCAAACAAACCCCGTATTCGCATTTACAAAAAACACATCATTCAGGTTTTGAATAGTACCACTGGGTTTTTGGATCCAGCTATTACCTCCATTGGTGGTTTTTAATATTTTACCGTCAGTCCCAACAGTAAATCCGGTATTCTCATTTACAAAAAAATTCGATTCCAGATTGGAACTACCCCCCGTTGTTGTAATCCAGTTATTACCTGAATTTGTAGTTTTTATTACTCTGCCGCCTGCTCCGCAGATATATGTGTTTATTTCATTCAAAGCTTGTACTCCCTGCAAAACCTGAATCTGATAATACCCGGGTTTGAAAGTCAGATCTACTGCCCAGTTTACTCCTCCGTTAACTGATTTAAGAATTACACCATAACTTGTAACCATATATCCGGTGCTTTGATTATAAAATGAAATATTCCGGGGTATATCATTAATATCAGGAGTAATTATTTCATAACCTTCCCAATTCAATCCTCCATTAGTAGTTTTATTAATTCTATCATCAACATTGGTAAGAGTAATGATTGTATTAATATCTATATAGTTTACACTTGTAACCTGTGGATTAAAATTAATGAAATCTATGGGTTGACTTATCCATGAATTTCCTCCATCACTTGTTTTCAAAACAATTCTGTTGCCACCTGCTACACCATTTAGGGAATCAAGAAAATTTACACAAATAAGATTTGAAGTTGTAGAACTGTTTTGCTGAAACCAGCTGATTCCGGAATTTGTGGTTTTTAAAATCACTCCACCTAATCCTACTGCATATCCGATATTATTTGCTGGAAAATCTACACCATACATAAAAGTAGTCGAACCTGTAGAAACTATTGACCAGTTCGTACCACCGTTTGTTGTTCTTAAGATTGTTCCGTTATTCCCCCCAACAGCCAACCCGAGATTCTCATCAAAAAAACTTGTATTAAGTAATTCAGAGGTAAATCCTGAGTTTTGAACACTCCAGTTAGTACCACTATTGGTAGTTTTCATAATTGTTCCAAGTTCTCCGACAGAATATCCTGTATTCTCATCAACAAAGTCCACAGCCCACATAAAATTCCCCGTCGGCAATGGCTCCTGCCAGAACCAGGTTGACTGGGAAAAAGAAATGTTACAACTGATTAAATATATAATAAGGAGTAAAAGTATTTTCTTCATAATTTATTTTAAGAGAATAAGTTTTTTTGTTGATATCAATATCCCGAATGCGAAGAAAGAATAGTAATATATTCCCGATGGAAATTCCGATGCATCAAACAATACTTCATAGCTACCTGCATTGTGTTTCTCATTTACTAAGGTTAATAATTCTTTACCTGAAATATCATATAGCCTTAAACTTAGTTCTGCTGGCTCTGGTATTTCATACTTTATTATAGTTGATGAATTAAACGGATTTGGATAATTTTGAGAAAGTGAATATTCTGATGTTGTACTCGAATTCTCAGTTGTTATAAATACTAAACCTCCATTTGTGGTTTTCAATAACGTCCCAAAGTCACCTGAGATATACCCCAAATTCCCATTAACAAACCAAACTGAATTTAAACTATTTTCTGTGATCTTCTCCTGTGGAATCCAATTAATACCTCCGTTCGTTGTTTTTGTCATTACTCCATTTTCTCCAACCGCAAATCCATTATTTTCATTTATAAAATAAATGCTTTTTAGAATGTTTGAAACATTTCCACTGTAAATATTCCAATTTAATCCTGAATTTGTAGTTTTTAAAATTATTCCAAGTCCAGCAGTTCGGTATCCAGTTAAAGAATTTGGAAAGAACACATCAAAACCTTCACCTGATATTATTTCCCAATTGATTCCTCCATTTGTAGTTTTTAAATTCTGATCACCTGAAATAAATCCTGAATCGTTGTTTACAAAAAAAACAGGCTTTAATTTTGCATTAATACTTGCACTGTTAGCCAAATTAAACCAGTTTGAACCTGAATTTGTAGACTTTATTATCTTTCCTTTATCTCCGGATATATAGCCAGTATTCACATTTGTAAAATATATTCCATTAAGGTTACTTGATAAATTACTGTTCAGATTTATCCAGTTCTCTCCACTATCTGTACTTTTCATTACCAACCCTGTATCCCCGCAAACATACCCTGTATTCTCATTCACAAAAAACACATCATTCAGATTCCGTGATGTTCCGCTGTTTTTCTGAATCCAGTTGTTACCTCCGTTTGTGGTTTTCAATATTGTCCCTTCAAATCCAACTGTAAATCCGGTATTCTCATTTACAAAGAAATTCGACTCATAATTAATTCTATTTCCAGTTATTGCATTCCAGTTTTGTCCTGTATTTGTTGTTTTGATAACACTTCCTCCTCCTCCGCAGACAAATCCAATATTATTATCAAGTCCGAATGTGCCCCAGAATATGTTTGTCTGATAGTAATCAGGATTATATGTGGAATCATTTATCCAGCTTCTTCCTCCGTCACCGGTTGTCATAATATCTCCAAGAGAAGTGGCAATAAATCCAACATTTATGTTGCTGAATGACATTGACCTTACAGGGTTTCCATATGTTTTTTGTACTATAGGTAAAGCTACTGTATCCCAGCTTACACCCGAATTTGTTGATAAATATACATGGTCATATGATGCTGCCATTGCATGCTGAAGATCAGGGTAAGAAGTGGCTATAATTGCGTCCAGTACCTGAGAACTTAAATTAACAAATGCCCAGTTTATTCCACCGTTTGTTGTTCTAATTATCCCGTTGAAAACTCCGGCTATACCGTTCAAACTATCTGAGAAGGATACACAGTCTATCGACGAACCTGTTCCGGAAGGGATCTGAAACCAGTTCACCCCCCCGTTTGTACTCTTGAGCATTATTCCGCTGTTTCCTGCAATGTATCCAATACCGGATGTCGGGAAATCCACTTCATTTAATGTGACTGAAGTTCCGCCCGGTGTTGAGATCCAGTTTATTCCACCGTTTGTTGTGTATAATATTATTCCGTTAGTACCGCAGACTATAACTTTGTTTTCATTAAAAGTAAATACATCAAAAAGATCATTTGTGACCCCGGTGGTTTGAACAATCCAGTTGTTTCCTCCATCAACAGTTTTCATAACAATACCTAACTGCCCTGCTGCGAACCCCGTTTGTTGATTCACGAAATCAACAGAATATAAAAAATTCCCCGTAGGCAATGGCTCCTGCCAGAACCACACTGACTGCGCTTTCAATGAATTGATAATGCCTGCAAATATCATTAGAAGTAGAATTATTAGTATTCTGATCATTTAATATTAAATTTGGTTGAGTTCAGTTTTAAAAATCTGAGGAATTATAATATTATTTTCCCGAAAAGTCAACTGTTAATATTTGTGATTTGTGAAAATGGATCATGACCATATTTGTCTTGAAACATACATCTGTTAATTAAAAATTATTGTACGGGCGGGGTTTACCCCCGCCCGATTATCTGATAAGATCACAATTCTTTTGGAGCCGCCGCAAAGTCCGCCCGCCCTGAATTCTTAATCCGGTTTGTGAAAATGGATCATGACCATACATATCGGGATATTGAGGATAAATTTGGCCGAAAGTTGAAATTGAAAAATTAAAAAGACAGAAAGTGAAAAAATTAAAAAGTTCAGGAAGTCTGAATTGATAAATGAAAAAGTGAACCTTCGCGAATGAGAAATATAATTGGTAAAAGCAAAAGCAAAACCATGCGAAGTAAAAGCAAAACCGTGCGAAGTAAAAGCAAAACCGTGCGAAGTAAATGCAAAACCGCGCGAAGCAAAAAAAAACCGTGCGAAGCAAAAGCAAAACGGTGCGAAGCAAAAGCAAAACGGTGCGAAGCAAAAGCAAAACCGTGCGAAGCAAAAGTAAAACCGTGCGAAGTAAAAGTAAAACCGTGCGAAGTAAATGCAAAAAGCTCCGAAGTGTACATTAAGTGATAAAAACGCAATATCTGCCGGGTATTTTTGAATATACCGCCGGAAGTACCGGGCAGAAAATAAATAAACTCTTTCCGTAAAAAAGCGGAGAGAAAGGAGAAAATAGCAATATGAGAAAAGAACAGGAAAACAGGTTCACCATGATCAAAACCGTTACAACCTATCTCACTGAAAGACAGGAGATCGTCTCAGCAAACAGAGAACTAGCTGAAAGTCAGACAGTTCTGGAAGAGATCTATGAAGACCTGAAAAAGAAAGACAAATTAAAGAAAAATTCTTACAGAGGAAAAGCTTCCACAAAGCTTACTTTCAAAGAAAGTCTGATCAAATCCTCAATGTCCGTAAGCGCGGGATTATTCGCTTATGCAAAAAAAACCGGGAATGTCCTGATATCAGAACTGACCGACATTCCCAAAAGCAGTCTTGAGCACATGAGAGATACAATGCTGGTAGAGGCGATGGAAGGATTGAAGAACCTGGCATCGCCGGTCATCTCTGAACTCGCTACTTACGGCATCAAACAGGAAAAGCTTGATGCATTCTCGGAAAAGATCGCTCAGTACGACCAGCCCATCGTCAGCTCCGAAACTGGCAGGGTCAAAAGAAAAGGCGCCGTAAAATCACTAAAGCTGCTCTTCAAAGAAGCGGACGATCCGTTCGGGATCATGGACAAACTCGTAAACGGCATGGAAGAAAAAGACAAGCAGGAATTTGTGAGAAGATACAACGACTCCAGGAAATTTCAGAATCTCGGGGTCAGGCACAGACCTGCGGAGAATCCCTCACAGGCGCTGACAGTGGTGGAGAAAAAATAAAAAAAGAGTAATTTAGTTTACTGTTTATGATCAGCAGCTAATGATCAATGTTTTTTCAGCCACGAATTAGCACGAATTATAAATTCTTAAAAATTAATTTTTTCTGCTGTTCTGTGAGAATGTTTGCTCAATA
>CALMST010000103.1 GCA_937872315.1 uncultured Ignavibacteria bacterium
TACTGGACAGTGTGTCCCTTTGGGAATGTAATTGCAAAAGGATCAGGGATTCAAACAACTTTTCGTTGATAAGTCAGAGCATATTGATGAGAGAACATTCGCGAAAATTACTATTTTAAAAAATTGAAATGCAAAATTTATAATTTGCAATTTGATAATAACAATTTTCCGCCTGTCAGGTACAGTCAATTTTTAATTAACTTCCGTATTCACTCAGGCAATACACATTTCAGTTTTTCAGCTTAAAGTAAAACGGTACACTGACCCAGCATACGACAGGCTGACCGCCCATTAAAGCCGGAGTAAACTGAAGCTGCATAATCTTATCTCTTACTTCTTCATGAAATATTTCAGGTCCGCTGATACCGCCTATTCTTTTTATTGATCCGTCCGTATTTACCAGAACTTTTACAACGACTCTTCCTTCCATTCCGCTTTGTAATGCAATTTCAGGATATCTCATCATGTTCTTAATCTGCTGAAGGTTGACTGCTGAAGGAGCTTTCTCAACTTCAAATTCCTTAAATTCAACTTTCTTCTTTTTCTCTTCTTTTCTGACTACCTTCTCTTCTACTTTCTTCTCTTCTACTTTTCCTGTGAATTTTGCATTGGGATTAACTTTGGTAGGGTCATCCGTTCCGGTGGAAGCAACTGGCAGTGTAACTTTCTCAAGTTCCTGCTGATTTTTTAAAATGACTTCCTCCTCGACAAATTTTTTGGCAACGGGTTCGGGTGTCAATGCCGAGAGATCTTTCAGCGCTACAAATACTTCCTCAATTTCGACCGGCGGTGTCTCTTCTACCGGAGGCGGTGTATTCAGATCAACCATTGTCAAAACTCTCTGATTGATTTCTGTCTCCGTTTCCGAAACAGTATCAAAATAATTTACTTTAGCATAATATCCGAATGAAATTATTAAATGAAGTAGCAGAGCAATAACTAATCCTTCTGTCAGATACCTGTGATAAAGAGTTAACAATTCTGGTTTGTGTAATACCGGATCATGTCCGCTATCTTGAAAAACTTCCGGATGATGTTCTATGTATGCATTCATCTCAATTTCTCCTTATCTTAAGTTACAATCTAACTTACTCATAATTTTCTGATCTTGTCAATGATTTCAGTCAATCCATACAATGATTTTAGTCATATCGATTCACATTCCTTTTTTTCCGGATATGAAATTAGAATGGAAAGAAAATTTGGTATGCTGAATTTCTTTTCCTGAAATATCATATACTTTCAGAGTAGCAAATTCCATCTCCGGGATCACATATTCTATATAGGTAACAG
>CALMST010000104.1 GCA_937872315.1 uncultured Ignavibacteria bacterium
ACTTAATACTTAATACTTAATACTTAATACTTAATACTTAATACTTAATACTTTTATTTAATTAAAAGCATTTTCTTTGTATCACTGAAAAATTCCGTATCCAGCCTGTAATAATACACACCGGAAGAAAGTGATTTTCCCGTTCCTGCAGCATTAAAGTTAACAAAATGGCTTCCCTGATCCTGAGCACCTTTATTGATCGAAGCAACAACTCTTCCCATTACATCAAAGACAGTCAGTTTAACATTGGATTTAGCTTTCAGATAATAAGAAATTTTAGTTTCAGGATTGAATGGATTTGGAAAATTCTGATACAACTGATAATCATTCGGGATTTCATTTACTTCAGAAATACCTACAGTACCGACTGTAAGTGTTACAGATCTGACATGAACGGGAGTTCCGTTTGAGCCGGCTCCCTTTACGGTTACAGAGTAAGCGCCCGGAGTAGTTCCGTTGGCGGCATAAATTCTGACCTGTAATGAATCAGGGTAACTGTTCAAAGTGTTTCCGTCCGGAAATTCCACAGTCAGCGATCCTGCAGCAGGAGTGGGAGTTATAGCCGCGCTGAAAGTTGTAACATCATCATAAAGTTTTACAGAAGGCACAGCAGTCATGAAAGTTGTAGTATTATTATTGTTGATGGTGATATTAGGAGGATATACACTCATTGCATAGTCAGGAAGATAGCCCGCATAATTTGAAAAATTATTATTTCTGAAATCAGTCCATACTGACATTGAGGTTTTGGAATTTGAAACGATTGAATTATAATCGCCAAGATAAGCAGGAACACCGCCGTTACACTGAGTACAGTTTATTCTGAATAATTTATTTGAGATCTTCTGATTAGCGGCAAATGTCACGCCTCCGTCGGTGGAGTATGAACCATAAATAAAACAGCTGTCACTGGTCGGACAATCCCTTGTATCCATCCATTGAACATATAGTCTTCCTGTTTCCTTATCACACCATGGCGCGGGCATCCATTGATTATTATTTGCTGTATTGGGATCATCATTTATCAATGTTTCAGCAGACCAGGTCGTACCGCCATCTGTTGAATATCTGCAGAATATATCCGGTTTGAATCCGTTTCCGGCGGGAGAATTTGATGCATATACAACATATAGCCTGCCTCTGTTCGGACCATAGCTGTTATCCGCGCATATAAAAGGATAAGGTCTTGTTCTCATATTCTCCACTGCATTTCTTCCGCCGACATTTGATCCAACATAGTTTGCAAATGCCTGGGAAGACATGGTTGAAAATGTCGTACCACCGTCAGTTGATCTGAAAAAAGTATAGGTAGAACCGAAAGATGAACCGGAATTAGTAACCACATAAATACTTCCGCCCTGCACATTACCGTCAGGACCGACACATACCATCATCCCGGGAAGAGTTTGTGGAGATAATGTTGCCGTTTGTACAAAACTCAATCCCCTGTCAGTGCTCCTCTTAAAATTTCCCGGCGTCATTGTTGTATAAACCTGATTAGCATAAGGTCCGCCAGTCTGATCAGCTGCCATCCAGTTCTTGTCAACTCCGGTATTACCAAAGACCACTGACGGCCAGGTAAATCCGTTATCATCGGATGAAGCTATCTTGGTTCCGAGAATTGATGACCCGTACATATTTTCAAAATACACTCTTCCCAGACTGTCATGCGCAAGACAGGGATCTCCTCTGACAGTCGTACCCCATGACGGCTGATTTGAATACCATGTGATACCCCCGTCTGAAGTTCCGTAAACTCTTGCACCCACAGACGAACTTAGATTATTCCATGCAGCCGCATATTTTAAAGGATCCCGGGGATCCATTGAAACATGCACTTCCGCAAAATCTATGCCTATGAAAAAATTATCGTAATTGTCTATAGTTTCGATTGATGAAGTTGAATTAAAAAATGATCCTGTATTTTGAAGATAATCAGGAACTCTGTCATAGAGGGGATCATCAAATTGCGCATAAGAGTTTTTCGTAAAATTTAAAATTAATATCATTGATGATATAACAATAAATTTAAATGTAAGGTAATTCTTCATTTCAGTTTCCTTTCAATAAAATTTAATAAAAACTCATTTCAAGAAAGTTAATGATTATTAGATTAAGTAAAAAGTGTGGAGTGTATGGAGTGGGTGGAGTGGGTAGAGTGTGTAGAGTGTGTAGAGTGTGTGGAGTGAGTGAAGTGTATGGAGTGGGTGGAGTGTGTAGAGTGTGTAGAGTGTGTGGAGTGAGTGAAGTGTGTGGAGTGGTTGGAGTGGGTGGAGTGTGTGGAGTGGGTGGAGTGTGTAGAGTGGGTGGAGTGTGTAGAGTGAGTAGAGTGTGTGGAGTGTATGGAGTGGTGAGAGTGTATGGAGTGGTGAGAGTGTATAGAGTTTCAGATCCGGCGCTTTGCACAATATTTCTTTAAATTTAAAAATGGTTTAAATTCCATATTGAACAAACAATTCAATTTGTGAAATTAAACAACCCGCCTTTGATGAATTGCCGAAAGAAATTCAGAGCATTGGCGATAAATAATTATTACCGGTTTATCTTTAAAGTTATTAGCTTTTATAAACTTTATAAGCTTATTTCTTTCCTTGATCTAAATTATTACTTTCTTTGAAAAGAGAATCGATACCGGTTCGGAAATGGATTTCAAAAAAATAATAATATTCGGAAATATATTCATATCAGTTTGCGCGGTAGTAATGAGTTTGTATACTTATTATACATTCGGCACTGAACCTGATGCTATTTATCTGTTATTCATCTTCTTTGCAACACTTACCAGTTACAGCTTTCACTGGTATCTGACCCCTGACGTCAGCGGTCCTTCACCAAGATTTGACTGGGTTGATAAAAACAAGAAAATTTTATTTTTATTATTTCTCATAAGCATCTCCGCTACTTCAATGCTTATATATCAGTTAAGAGATCATTTTTTTATACTTGCTGTTACAGCAATTTTAACTTTCATATACTCAGCCGCAAAGATCGCGGAAAAGCCGTTCGTTTATCTGAGAAAGATTATTATCGGCAAAACAGCATATCTGGCATTGATCTGGACATTTGTTACAGCAGTTCTACCTTTGGTAATAAGCAGACATGATATAAATTATTCAGAAATACTTTTCATTTTAAACAGGTTTTTACTGATCTATACAATTTGCATTTTGTTTGATTACAGAGACCGGGAAGAGGACAGGAGAAACAAAGTAAAGAATTTTGTGGGTCAGTTAAGCAGAAAGACTCTGAAGAATTTTTATTTTTTCTTTCTCGGTCTGTTTTTTCTTTCTGCAGTTTTAATGTACTTTAACGGAACAGGAACATTGGATATGATCATAATTCTTATTCCGGGAATTTTGCTTTTATTCACTTTTGAATACAGCGTTAATACTATATCCGATTACTGGTATTATTTTTTTCTTGACGGGCTCATGATGATGTCCGGAGTATTATATCTTCTGAAAATGCTCATTTTATGACACGGCGGATCAGTAATAAAGAAAATCCCGCCCGAAGGTTGAGCAGGATTTTATTTTGTCATATTTACTTTCGGACTTATTTTCTTTCTTCTTCGATCTCAAGCTTTCCTTTTACTGATCCGTCCTCCCCGAGAATTTTAACTGTCATTTTTCCGCCGTCTCTTGTGATCTGGATCTGATCATCTCTTAATCCGGGCTCTCCTACATCTTCTCTTACTTTATTTCTTACTTCAGCATCAGTCATTTTACTGAAGTTAGCATCATCGCCGCCCGGACTGTTTTTTTTAACTTCTTTGAATTTATTGACTCTCTTACCGTCTTTGATCGTCATCTCCACGCCACCGTCTTCAGGAATTGACCCTTCGGGAATGTTTATTTTAATCTGTCTTTCACCGCCCGGAGACATTTCAAAACTGACAGTCACATTATTTATCCCTGCGCTGCTCAGCTGATTTTTTATCTCGGTCTCTACTTCCTGATTACTCTTATTGGTTGCATCTATATTGACTTTAAAAATATCATTCAGGACAAGAGATACAAGGGTTCTTTTTACAGTCTCATTTATTGAGACTGATTTTATGTCACTTACACCTTCTATTTTCTCAAGTGAATTAATGTAAGATTCCACTTTTTCATGATCTTCCTTTGGGATCATTACGACATAGTTGTTTTTAGATTCCCCGCCGCTGATCTCTGATGTGATATTTTTATCTTTATTGTTAAACCAGTCCAGATTTTTTATTTCCAGAAAAGACTGTGAATTGCTTTTGTCGGCTTTCCACATTATGACATCACCTACATTTTCATGGCTGGTGACCGGCATGGTAGTTGCGCCGACTATGAATATGATAAAAATGCTGAGATACGCCAGTTTGAATTTGTTTACTGCAAAATAGTTTTTCATTATGGTAATTTTCCTTTCCGTTGATTTAGTTGATAAATTATTACTGAGACCTCTTAACCATTGTTCAGCTACAGGAAAAGTATTGTCATAATTTTCATTCTTCAATTCGCCGAATAATTTTTCAGACGGATCTTCAGTTACTTTTGATCTCTGTGATGAGTGTGATCGTTTCATGGTTTAGATCTCCTTTTTGTTCTGAGTTAATATTGCTGTTATTATTATCTGCTGATTTTTCTGTGACTATGTATTGTTTTAATTTTGATCTTGCCCTGCTTAATCTTGACTTTACCGCAGAAACGCTTTTTTCATTTTGTATTTCTTTTATTTCTTCAATGCTGAATCCTCCGAGCTCAAAGAGAAGCAGCGCTGATCTTTCTTTTGTTGATAATTCCGCCAAAGCCTTTTCAAGCATCAGCTTATCATCACTTTGCTTACCTCTGTCAAACAATTCCGGGATGTCAGCTGCAAGATCACCCGAATCAATCGGCAGAAATTTCCTCCAGAAATCCTTTCTGGTAAAGCTGTAGAATTCTCTTGTTATTATTTTAAAGAACCATGAACGGAATTTAGAATGCTCGGTCAATGACTCTATATTTTCCATTCCTTTGATGAGTGACAACTGCAGAACGTCTTCCGCATCATCCAAAGATCTCTTTGCACATAATGCCTTGCAGTACTTCAGGGCATCGCTGTAGCATGGTTTGAGTAATTCGAGAAAATTGTCTGTTTGTCCGGGCATTTAGTAAAATTTTACTTTATCGTTCAGTTACTTATTAGACGCTTTGAACCAGTGAAAAGTCGCAGGGCA
>CALMST010000105.1 GCA_937872315.1 uncultured Ignavibacteria bacterium
GAAGTAGTGTAAGGATAGATTCCAAAGTATATATCTCTCAGAGATCCAAGCTGAGCTTCGAACAGAACTTTCTTACCGTTTGCTGCAGATTCTTCCATCAGTGAAGTGGTATCACATATGTATCTCTTTATTTTCTCACCGTATTTTTCGAGCCATTGAAAAACTTTTTCAGGATCGAGAGTCTCATTTGAATTGTAGATATTCTTGAAAAGCAGGTTCTTCCATTCAGCAAGGTCATTAATTCTTTTCTTTAAAAGTTCGGGATAAAATAATTCACCAATCTGAATACTTTTCTTCATGTATCTTTCTCCATAAGCATAGGCTATTCCCCGTCTTGTGGAACCGAAAGCAGCGCCTCCAAGCCGGTCTTCTTCAAGATTATCTTCCATTCTGTGGAAAGGGAAAGTAATGGTAGCTCTGTCTGAGATCCTGATATTATCAACGTTGATTCCGGTTTTTTCCAGTTCATCAAGTTCTTCTGAAAGCGCTTCAATATCTATAACCATACCCGGTCCGAGTATATTGATCACATTCTTATTGAAAATACCGGAAGGTATCAGGTGAAGCTTATATGTTCCAAACTCGTTCACTACTGTATGACCTGCATTATTTCCTCCCTGGTATCTTGCAACTATATCTACATCCTTGGCAAGATAATCTACCATTCTTCCTTTGCCTTCGTCACCCCACTGAAGACCTACTAAAACCGTTATGTTGTTATTCATATATAATTTTATAATTTATAATCTTATTATCCTCAAATAAAAAAATCTTCAAACAGGATAAACTGATTTGAAGATTTAATTTAAAATTTAACTTCTATGATTCTTCTTATTGCAATCCGAATACACTATCGAGTTTTGTCAGTTTAAAAATACCTAGTATTTTCTCATTCATATTTTGAATGTCAAGCTTACCGCCATCATCTTTAATTCTCTTAAAGCAACTTATCAGAATCCCAAGACCTGAACTGTTTATACTTTCTAACCCGTTCATATCAAAAATAAATAATTTCATACCGTTATTCATTTCTTTATCTACTAGATCCTTTACGGTATTGAACTGATCAAGACCAAGTAAATTTTCATTTAGCTCTATGACAGCAGAGCGGTCATTACCTTCACCGGAATATTTTACGCTTATATCAGGCATTTACTTTTTTTTGTGTGTTTACTTTACTTCTTTGTTTTACAGGTTTTGTGCTTCCAAGTGTCTGTCCGGATCTTAATTTCCAGTCTACAACAAATGCGCTGGCGACAAATACCGATGAATAGGTTCCGGTTATTATACCTACTGCGAAAGTGAATGCAAAACTTCTGTTAACCTCACCGCCAAAAAGGAACAACACAAATACGGTAAGAAATACAGTACCGCTTGTAATAATAGTTCTGCTCAATGTAGCATTAACACTCTTGTTCATAACATCAATAATATTCTCATTCTTATAGATCTTCATATTCTCCCTGATCCTGTCAAATACAATAACCGTGTCATTTGATGAAAATCCCACAAGTGTAAGGAACGCCGCAAGCATTGACTGGTTGAATTCAAGTCTGAGACCCGGGAATACAAAATTCGCTATAGCTATTAATGATATGGTTATCAATACGTCGTGGAACAAGGCAACGACAGCTCCGACAGCAAACATGAACTGGAATCTGAATGAAAGATAGATCAGAATTGCAATAAGAGAGAATATGATCGCAAACAGAGCATTTCTTCTTAACTCTGCTCCGATCTTAGGACCAACCTTATCTGATCTTAACACTTCAAATGAATTTCCCGGAATATTCTTTTTAATACCTTCCTGTATCTTATCGGCTACCAGCGTACCTTCTTCCTGCATTGGTGTCCGAAGCAATACATCTTTTTCCGTACCCATTGTTTTGATCTCCATTCCTGAAAATCCTTCGTCATCCATTGCAGTCCGGAGATCCGAAATATTTACATCATTCTCAAACTTTAACTGTAGCTCTGTACCACCGCTGAAGTCAATTCCAAGCGGGATACTTTTGGTAGTTAAAAGTATTATGAATCCAATAATTATGATCACTGCGGAAATCCCGTAAAACCTTTTCCTTTTCCCCAGGAAATCATAATTTGTATTTTCAAAAAGTCTCATTCTTTATATATAAAATTTTTATTTCTATTATGAATTAAAATTAACCGAAACTTACTTTCTTTCCTTTTTCGATCATTATATCAAAAATATAATGAGTTATAACTATAGCTGTAAACAGGTTAGCGATCAAACCGAATATAAGTGTTAATGCAAATCCCTGTATCGGTCCGCTTCCAAACTGGTACAATATCACACCGGTTATCAAACTCGTTAAGTGAGAATCAATAATAGCTGAGAAAGCCCGTTTATAGCCCAGATCAACTGCTGTTCTAATCGGTTTACCCGTGCTCATTTCTTCCCTTATCCTTTCAAATATCAGAACGTTTGTATCCACCGACATACCTATGGAAAGGATCAAACCTGCAATACCCGGTAAAGTAAGAGTCGCTTTTAGCGAAGCCATTATTCCGAGGATAAGCAGGAAGTTGATCATCAATGCCACATCTGCGATCGTACCACCGAATCTGTAATACACGATCATAAATAAAGCTACAAGTAAAAGCGCAGCTACAGATGAGAAAATACCTTTCTTAATGGAATCTTCTCCGAGTGATGGTCCTATGGATCTTTCTTCAATAATTTTAACAGGAGCAGGTAATGCGCCTGCTTTTAAGACGATCTCAAGAAGTTTAGCTTCCTGTACGTCAGCCATCCCCTCAATCTGAGAATTTCCGCCTGTTATCTTATTTCTGACTACCGGCGCTGAATAAACTACATTATCGAGAACAATAGCGATTCGTTTGTTAATATTTGCTCCGGTGATCCTTGCCCAGTCTGATGAACCTTCGGAATTCATTTCCATTGATACCATCGGAGTATTGCTGGTCGGATCAATATTGGATCTGGCATCGGTAATAACTTTTCCTGTCAGTTCAGGATCTTTCTTCACAGCATAAAGAATGTGAATCTTTTCTCCCCCAGATTCAAAAGTCCTGTTTGACCAGGCAAACTGAATATCTGATGGTAAAATTGCTTTTACATCCGGTCTGTTTAACAATCGTATTATCTTTTCTTTATCGCTGTCTTTTACATATCCATCGGCCGTTCCGCTTTCCTGATTCAAAGAAACCATTGTAAAGAAAGGATATTTCTCTTTGAATTCTTCTTCTGTAAGCTGTGTACTGTCAGGAGCGGCTTCATCAGTAAGTGTATCTGAATCAGCTAAATTTGTATCGGTTGCGCCAGATACACTTGTATCAGTGATATCTGATTTCTTAGTGGTATCTTTTGCTTTATCTTTATTTTTGTCATTATCTTTGAGCGAATCTTTCGACTCTGCAATAGTTGTTTCTTTAACTTTATCTTTTAAAGAATCTTTATTGCTTGCTGCTTCTTTGGTTACTGAATCTTTTACTGTTTCAGTAAGTGATTTGTCTTCAGGTGTTTTTTCGGTATCTGACTTCAGTGAATCGGTATCAGAAGTTGCAGTATCTCCTACCATTACCTTATTAATATCTTCAAACACTTTAACGACTGAAGCAGGATCATATATTAATTTAAACTCGAGTAAAGCGGTACCTTCAAGAAGTTTTCTTACTTCCACAGGATTACTTACACCCGGAAGCTCCACTATTATACGGCTGTTTCCGATCTTCTGGATCTGAGGCTCAGCTACACCATACTGGTCAACCCTGTTCCTGACGATCTCAACGGCTCTGTCAAGAGAGTTATCGATCTCCTTTGAAAGTTTTGCTTCAATATCAGCATCGCTGTCTCTTAATTCTCCGTAATAGGATTTCAGACTCTGGCCTTTATCCTTAAGCTTGATCTTAAAGACTTCAAGGATCTGTTCTTCATTGTTCTTTGTAGCTTCTTTTACTTCTCCGAGTATGACAGTAAGCTGTTCGTCTTTTTTGTTAGCCATGTCCTCAAGAAGTTTTACAACATCCACGTCCATCACCACATACATACCGCCTTTTAGGTCAAGTCCGAGTTTAAGTCGTTTTTCCCTGGCGCTGGCAATGCTCTGATTATTCTTATCCAGAAAATCAATACTGTCCTGCCCCGAAAGTTTGCTCAGCTCTTTGTTGAATTGGTAATCCTGATAAGTCGGGTAAAGGAAGTATAAGGAGAGAATTATAAGTACAAAAGTAATTACAATTCTTGAAAGATTTTTCTTCAATATTTAGCTCCGTAAATTATTAATTATTGTCTAAAAAGGTTAAAAAATACAGTCTTCAATATACTTTTATTGCTTAGAAATGTCAATGTATAATATTGAATTGTTGGGAGTTTTTGAGAGTTGAAAAGGCGTTAAATTTTAAAAAAATCAGAATAAACAAATATTTCTATTTAATAAATTAAATATCACCTTTGATTGGTCTTACTGTAATATCTTCTATTAAAACTTTTCTGGGTTGTTCTGCTACTGAAACGACTATTTTAGCTATGTCAGTCGCTGACATCATGCGGTGTTTATATCTTTGGCGGGATTTGCTGTCCCACATGGCAGTTTCGACTGCTCCGGGAAGTATGTTGCTTACCTTTATATTAAGATTTCTTACTTCTTCCCGTAATGAATTTGAAAGTGCAAGAAGTCCGGCTTTTGAAGCGGCATATGCCGTGCTGTTCTCGAATGAAGTATTTGCAGCAACAGACAGGATATTTATGATATGACCTTTCTTACTCTTTAACATCTGAGGAAGAACTGACTTGATACACAAAAATGCACCTCTGAGATTTGTATCGAGTACGGTATCAAAATCAACAGTCTTTGTATCCATTAAGGATTTGAAGACCGTTACTCCGGCATTGTTTATCAATACATCAATTTTTCCATACTTTTCCCTTATTCTTTTACTTGTAGCCTGAATGCTGCGCTCGGACATTACATTACAAACAAAAGCCGATGCCTCACGTTCGGCATACTTGATCTCGCTGACGATCTTGACCAGTCGTGACTTCCTCCGTCCGGAAATGACAACAGTATACCCCGCTTTGGAAAACTCATTTGCAAGTTCCTTTCCAATGCCTGTCGATGCTCCCGTAATCCAGATGACTTTTTTGTTCAATTTAGAAAAGTATTAAGTATTAAGTATTAAGTATTAAGTATTAAGTATTAAGTATTAAGT
>CALMST010000106.1 GCA_937872315.1 uncultured Ignavibacteria bacterium
AATACACAATACACAATACACAATACTTAATACTTAATACTTAATACTTAATACTAAAAACACTTTAACAAAAACACAAAAAAAAGGAGTAAAAAAATGTGTGGCATAGTAGGTTATATAGGAAAAAGAAATTCAATAAACATAATATTTGACGGATTAAAACGTCTAGAATACAGAGGTTACGATTCTGCGGGAGTTGCAGTGATAAACGGTGAGAATGAATTTAATTTTTATAAAAAAGCCGGCAAGGTAAAAGAGCTTGAGAAAGATTTTAATGGTGAAATTCTTGACGGAAATATAGGTATAGGTCATACCAGATGGGCTACACACGGAGAGCCAAATGACAATAATGCTCATCCGCATTTTGATATGAACAAGCATATCAGTGTCGTTCATAACGGCATAATAGAGAATTTTAAGACTCTCAAGAAAAAATTAACGCAGGAGGGATACTCTTTTTCAACTGATACTGATACAGAAGTTCTAGCTAATCTGATAGACTTTCATTGTAAGACCACGCATGATTTTGAAAAAGCCGTCAGATTTGCTCTGACTGAAGTAGAAGGTACATATGGATTGGCAATTTTATGTAATACAGAACCGGATAAAATTATAATAGCCAGAATGGGTAGTCCGCTTATGTTCGGTCTTGGTAAAGATGAGATCATTGTCTCTTCTGATGCAGCTGCAATTATAAAGCACACAAAAAATGTAATTTATCTTGAAGATGGTGAAATGGCAATTCTTAAAAGAGATGGGTTCCAGATCAAAACAATCAATGATGAAGATATTCAAAGGGAAGTTCAGAAGATTGAGTATGATCTTGAGCAGATAGAAAAAGGCGGCTTTGAACACTTTATGCTTAAAGAGATTTGCGAACAGCCTGAAACAATTCAAAATACATACAGAGGAAGAATCAATTTTGATAGTTATGATGTGAAACTAGGCGGACTAGATAGTGTACGTGAGAAATTGTTTAATGCTAAGAGAATTATAATTACAGCCTGCGGTACTGCATGGCATGCCGGTCTTGTGGGTGAATACATGCTCGAACATTATTGCAGAATTCCTACTGAAGTAGAATATGCTTCAGAATTCAGATACAGGAATCCTATTATAAATAAAGATGATATTGTAATTGTAATCAGTCAGAGCGGTGAAACGGCGGATACGCGCGCAGCCATGAAAGAAGCTCAAAGACTTGGTGCAACAGTTATTGGTATTGTTAATGCTGTAGGAAGTACAATTGCCAGAGAGGTTGACTGCGGTACTTATATTCACGCCGGACCCGAGATAGGTGTAGCTTCTACAAAAGCATTTACAAGTCAGCTTATGTCGCTTGCGCTTATTACTCTCATGATAGGAAAGCATAAAGGCACAATAAAGGATGAAGATTTCAAAGAGATCGTTGATGAACTTAAAATCCTTCCCGGTAAAATGAAAGAGATCATTGCTAAGATGAATGAATATAAATTTGTTGCAGAAGAATTTAAGGATTCCTTGAACTTCTTATATCTCGGAAGAGGAATGAACTTTCCGGTAGCTCTTGAAGGCGCTCTGAAAATGAAAGAGATCTCTTACATTCATGCAGAAGGTTATCCTGCAGCGGAAATGAAACACGGTCCGATCGCTCTCATAGATGAGAATATGCCTGTTGTATTTATTGCGCCAAAAGATAACACATATGATAAGATCGTCACTAACATTGAAGAAATAAAAGCAAGGAAAGGTAAGATAATTACTATTGCAACAGATCACGATGAAGAGATCAAAGCTTATTCGGATTATACTTTAAGTGTTCCAAAGACAGTTGATATTTTCGCTCCGATCTTAAACAGTATACCCCTGCAGTTTCTGTCATACTTTATAGCTTCAGCAAGAGGAAATAATGTCGATCAGCCGAGAAATCTGGCGAAGAGTGTGAC
>CALMST010000107.1 GCA_937872315.1 uncultured Ignavibacteria bacterium
TCTGATCGTTATGATACAATTTTCCGGAAGATTAATAAGAAAAAAAATCATAACTATGATAAGTGATTTATTCGTTAAAATTACTTTTTCGTTTTTTACGGAATTTTTATTAATATGGCCGGGCAACTTCCACAATAAACGAAATTGAATAAAAGGATATACTCAAATCTTCCAGGTCAACCACGTAATCTCCGTTAAGATCTGTATTAACATAACCTAGCATGAACATATTTGCGTCATTTAATGTGTTTAGATTATCATCAAGATCCACTACTCCGTCCTGATTCACATCAGCGCTGTATATACAAAATTTAGATCCTCTCTGGATCAAATTGTTACCGTAGGCTTTGGAAATTTTTTTAGTGAAATCATATTCAATTGTAGCGCCCGGGCTTAAATATTCTCCTCCATCGGCACTCCAGGTCTCAAGAGAATTTCTACCTTTGACGACTATGTAATATGTTCCGGGAGGAGTATTATAAAATGAGAACTTACCCGTCAGACTCACTGAATCTATTTCAGCTTTTGCCGAATCAACAATTGAAAACGGATATTGATTGGTTCTCAGATATACTCTCAACGTATCTTTCAGATTTAATCTGGTTGTAACCGGATTATAATATCCGTCAACAGCTGCCTTCAAACTAAGCTGTACCGGACTGTAATCTGATATCGGAAAATCATGAAAAGACAAAGCTCCTATTCCGCGTCCGTTTTTCATGAACGGACCTTCATAAACGACTGAATCTATATGAGTCCAAACGGTAGGCAGATATGTTATTCTTGTTGCATTAAGCGGTGCGATAAGTTTTAACTTGACCGTATCCCCTGATACATTTCCGGATAAAATATAACCCGTATATCCGTTAAGATAAAAATAATTTTTCATACTTTCGCCAAGAGTATCAGAAGGCCATCTAGATATCTTGGATCTGTTAAAGAGTAATGCTATTTCATTTTTTTCCGGAGATGTATAATAAGCTGCTCTGATCTCAGGCGGATAAATATTCACAGTATCAGAAACGGAATAGAAAATTTTTGCAAATGGTTTATAGATCATTTTTGCAATTTCCAGATATCCGTTAAAAGAATAATGACATCCCTGATATCCGGGAATACCTGCGGTGGAAAAGATCTCTACATCATTATATTCATTTGGTAAATTTCTCTGAACCTCTCTTAACTGACTGGCATACTGTTCCGAACAGCAGGGTCTTAACTGAAAGGCAAATATTCTTTTGAAATTCGGATAATTTTCTTTCCATGAATTATATAATATCCTGAAATTATTTCTGTAATTGACCCATGTTGCTCCGCCGTTTGATTCTCCCTGATACCAGAAGATCCCTTTTATCTTGTCTGCAAGTCCTGCTTTCAATACTCTGTACAATAATCTGCCGTAGGTAGTCGTAAGATCCGTCTGATTAAAATTATTCCTCAAATTCATTTCAATTGTGGATGATCCTCTACCCCCGTTAATAATGCATGTCGGGATCCCGGTATTTTCAACTATCTGCTTTTGAAGATACAATCCCCACACACCTACATTATACGGACCCGCCCAGTAGATCACAGCTCCGTCTGCTTTTGATAATCCCCAGTTTGTATCCGCGGGATTATAATTGGCACTGTTGTAAGTAGCAGTCTGCACTCCAAAGGATCTGCAGTATTCATTTGTATAAGTCGCAAGATAATCTGTCGGCTGTGAATTAGACTGTCCTGCAATTATGTAGGCATCCCCGCATACAACACTGTCGGCAATAGCCGCTAATGCGCTTGATGATCCCGCTTTAAAATATAATTTGAATTTAAATTCAGACAGTTCGGAATGTATCTTTGGATTCAGATAAAAAGAAGCCTCACCCTGCTCATAGTTCAGAGCATGAGAATTTCTTTTCCATAGTGTGTTATTTCTGTAAACTTCCACAAACACAGAATCATAACCGGGTAAATACAGAATACCGGAATATTTAACTTCCGAAGAATCGTAATTATCCCTTGCAAAAAACTGGAGATTTCTTGGCTTTTCAGAAAAAATTAATGCAGATGAATTATCGGTGATTAATGTATCTTCGGCTAACAGGTTAGATGTGATTGTCAGTAGTATTAGTATAGCCCCCAATTGGATAGAAAATAATATTTTCATATTTTTTCTTTACCATATTTTCCATGGGGAGTAGAAAATTGTAAAAATTATATAATAATTCTTATAGATTTGCGGGATTAATTATTATTCTACATAACTATGGTAAAATTATATTCCTTTATGATTTCGTTTAGTTTTGAATGCATTAAAAATAGAAAATCTGTATTTAAATTCAAACCTATTTTATCAATTATAGTGTGTTATAATTTTTTAATTGACATACTGGCATTTTTTTTATATAAAATTACGGAGAACTCCGGAATTATAATGAAGTTATAAATTAAGAGAGAAGCTGGGGTAATCGGAAGTTAAGTAGTATCCTTATTTTGCTTTTAAAATTATCATTGTAAGATCATCATGTACTTCTGCATATCCTCTGAATTTGTATATAGAAGTCAGAATTTCATTCTTAATTTCTTCAGCGCTTTTATGTGAATTGGAAATCAGTAATTCTTTTACCTTATCTATTCCGAATTCGGATTTTCTGTCATTCATTGCTTCGGTTAATCCGTCTGAATAAAAAAGCATTATGTCGTCTTTTGCAGAACTTATGTGAAATTCTTCAAGTGAATTTTCAAACAATTCACTGTTGTTTAAACCAATTGCCATGCCGTTTTGCTTAACTTCTGTGCAGATCCTCTGAACCGCGCTGTAGTATAGAAGAGGCGTGTGACCTGCCCGGCATATCTTAAGCTCCTTACCTTTAATTTCTGCAAGAATTGAACTGAAGTACAACCCTTTTTTTATGTGTCTGAAAATGTTTTTATTTACAGAAGACAGGATCGCTTTTGGATTATCCGAAAAATCAGAAAGATGTCTGATAAGCAGTCTTACCTGCAGCATATAGAGAGCGGCAGACATGCCTTTTCCGGATATATCGCCAATGGAAATATAGTATGAGTCTTTATCATTGTTTATAAAGTCAATAAAATCCCCACCGACTTCACGGGCGGTTTCGTAGAAATATGCAATTTCAAAATTTTCATCATCCGGAGGATGTTTTGGGATCAGGCTTATCTGAAGGTCTCTTGCAACTTCAAGTTCGTCCCTGGCAGTCAGCTTTTCTGCTACTTCAAATACTAAAAGCAGATTTGAAATTATAAAAGAAAAAAATGCGTAATTCCAGTTCTGCTGAATTATGGAAAACACAAACACAACAATATTCAGTGAAAAGATGATCCTAATTACCGGTGAGAGCTTACTGAGAAATGTAACTGTCAGATTCTTCGTAAATGCAAAAACTCCTTTGATCTTACTCTTCTGCTCCTGAGGTTTGTCCATGTGACGGACATAATATTTATACCTGTTTTGAGTTTCCTGAAGGAAAACTCTTTCTACTTCTTTTGAAGTAAGATCTTTTGAATAAAAATCAATAATTTTTTTTACGACAGAATCTTTTGACACAGAAGGTTTTTTTTAAATTCTTTCAGGATGTACGATTCATTTTTGCTTTTGTTATGATATGAAATTTATACATTTATTTATATTCAATTATGTAAGTCCTCCTTTCTGTCAACAATATTAGTTTCGCCGAATATAACTGAGTTATTAAAATTGATGTTTATTATAGGTATATTGGATGAAATAAATTCAACGCAATCATGAAAGATTTCAAAAAAGAATTCGCCATATCAGGAAACAGAAAGGCGGTTTTATCAAACAGCAGATCGGATCCGTCCATGTGGATCCTTGATATTTATAAAAAGATCTTATTCTTCAATAAAAAAACAGGCTCATACTGGTTTTATGATAAGCAGGAAGCTGAAAAGTATGCTTTAGCATTATAGAAAGAAAAGTCTGCCTCAATTAAATCAATTTTAGGCAGACTTAAGTTTTAAATAAAATCTAACAGGTATTACTTTTTATTTCAACAATATCATTTTTTTTCTGTCCGAAAAGTCATCAGTTTTCAATTCATAAAAATAGATCCCGCTGGCAAATCTGCTACCGTCAAATTCAACATTATAACTTCCTCTTTGTAAAAATCCGTTAACATAATTTTCAACCTCTTTACCGCTTATATCTATAATTTTAAAACTTACATTACCGTCTTTCGGGATTGAGAATTTAATATTAGTTGTGGGATTAAAAGGATTCGGATAATTCTGGGAAAGTTTATAATCACCGGGCTGTTCTGTGTTATTAGAAATAATGCCGGTCGTTCCGCTTACAGATTCCTGAATTGCCTGCATTACTTCAGATGTCCTGAGTGTTGAGCCTTCTTTATAAACAAAGAGAACTATCTTACAATTATCCGGTATCCATGTCGCATCAATTGTAGTCTGAAAATTTTTTGAAATGGTTTGATTCATTGACCAGTTATCTCCGGTATTCAGATCTTCACCGGATGCACCGTTTAACATATTCCTGGTCACATGATCATGTTCATAATTGGAAACTATACCCGGAGTGCCGCATTGTGAATAGAAGTTCTGCTGGTAAATCAAATTATCCTCTACTATAACCGCATTAATTTTATACTGTCCGGTCAGGTTTTCAAGAGCAGTTGCGTTTACATTCAATGTTAACTCATTTGTAATATCATTAAAAGATCTGAAAGTAATTACAATATCAACCGGAGATTCCGGTGAAGTTGAATATCTGTTTTCCACGCCTGAGATCCATAATGGGTAACTCAATGTACCTATAAAGACATTTCTGTCTATTACTGAAGTGGGCGTGGATACAAGCCCAAGAAGATTTACAATTTCATTCCCGTTAAAATTTCTGAACGGATCAGTTCCGAAAGCATGATAGGCAAGTATTATTGTATTCGGATTTGCCGTAGAGATAGTATTTACTGTCTGATGCCCGCACGGACAATTTCCGCACCACGTACCGGTAATATATTCGATAAGAACATTTCTCGGTGAGGCATAGGCACTTGTAATTATTGCATTCAGGAATACCGCATAAAATAATGTTGCTATAATATTTTTTCTCATAAAATTTATTAAAATTAATTTGTAAAACAAAATTACAAAATCCCGGTTTACCTGGAGGCTGGTCTAATGTTCATAACGAAACTTCAGGTAGTTTGTATTTTTAGTTTAAAAATATATTTAAATCACTGAACTAACAAAAGAAAAAAATCAAAAACCTGTTTTGAATTTTAATTCTTTTATCCTGTGCCAGTTTCTAAAAAACATTATCACCGGATCTGAATAAATGGATATAATACAGATCATAAACAGAGCTGGAATTTGCCGGCAAACATTGAGAAATCTCTGACAAGGTGAAAATATTATTTGTAGAAAGACTGTAAATTCTGACGATCTGTACTTTTTATTCTGGCCGTAAGTTTTATGAGAAAAATTTATTTTAAACAAAAAAACCTCACTGCTGGCAATGAGG
>CALMST010000108.1 GCA_937872315.1 uncultured Ignavibacteria bacterium
GCGCAATGAGAAGAATGAGTTGCGCAATGAGAAGAAAGAGTCAGACAATGAGAGTAATTCCGATTTAAACACAGAAGATATTAATGAAGATAAGATCTATTACCTGATCAGAGAGAAAATCGGTAAGAAATTCGGGAAAAAATATATAGATAAAGTATTAAGCCGTTATGCTGAAGAGATCATTTTTATCTACAAAAATAAGAAGACAAGAGTGGAACAATTACGGATTTTTACCGATGTTTCTTTTCCGGTAATAATGCGGGACATACAGTTTCTTAAAAAGCAACAATTTATCACAAGAGTAGGTCCTCACAAAGGCGGACACTTTGCGCTTACAAAAAAAGGTAAGGAATTTTATGAGAAAAAATAATTATTACTGAAAATTCCTAAAACGTCAAAGTTTATTCAGAAGAAATATCCCGCCTCTTCGGCAGCGGAGCATCCAGTTTTCCGCAATCCATTTTCTTAAAATTAACACTCATATTAATGCTGTTGGTGACCAGCTCTTTTACAGAACGTTTAATATATCGCGACTTTACAAACTGTTCAACATTATGCTCCATGTCTTCCGAAGTCCATCCCCTGCTCCATCCTACAAAGTTAAACGGAGGGAATGAAAATCCGAGATCCGTAAAAAAACAGCTCATCACACCGGCGACATGCTGAATGTTATCCTGACCTCCGGTGATAATGAATCCTGCAACTTTATTTTTTATAAGAATTTTATCATTTAAAGTGATCTGATTCTGAACACAATTAAGTCGCTCACACATTTTAAAATACAGAGATGAAGCATTCCCCCACCGGATCGGAGTTGCCACAAATATTATATCTGCCCAAAGCACAAGTCCGCGGTAAACTTCCGTCATTCCGTCATCCGGATCCATCTCGGAGATCGAGCAAGGCCATGTGCAGGCTCTTTCGTGTTTGCTGTAATATCCTTCACAGGCGCGGAACTCCAGATCTCTTAATTTTATTAATTTAGTTTTTGCTCCGAAATCTTTTTCAGCAAAATCCAGCGCCTGTACCAGAGCGGTTTCTGAAGTGCTCGTTCGCGGAATGCTCTTATTTAGATTAGTAGCGGATATTCCAAGAACGTTTATGGAATCCTGACTTGTCTGATACTGAAGATCCTTCAGATCATTAAGAGGATAGTTTTTATGCTGAGCTGCTTTTGCTTTAATTACCGGTTCATCGGAAACAAGCACATCTTCGTTTTCGATCACAACTTCATAAACGGACTGCTGATCTTCATAACCGTAAGGAGCTTTGCCTGTGACAATGTTATACTGCCAGCCATGCCAGGGACATTCGACATACATCTCACCTTCAAGAGGATAAATCCTTCCTTCATTTATTGGTCCGCCTTTATGAAGACAGGTGCTGCCCAGAGCGGATATTTTATTGTTATAATTAAAAAAGACTATCTGTTTTCCGTTAACTTTTTTTGTAAGTCTTGAGTTTTCCGGAAGTTCACTTAATTTGAATGCGTGTATGAAGTTCATAAATATTTATTTTTACTTTAAGAGGTATTAAAAATATACTTTCTTAGTCCGTCATTCAAGGCTCGGTATTATTCTTAATTATCTTACACTGTGCGTGAAAATCTTACCGGAATATTTATCTTAATTTTTGTAAATGGATGTTAAAGTAAGTTAATGGATCTTAATGCATGATTTTGGATCGAACAGATTTTCACTGAAGACTATATATATTTTACTAAGAATACATTATGTTTTTCCATTCTGTCCGGAATCAATCTTGCAAAAAAAATTTAAATAAATTTCTAATTATATGAATATACATTGCCGCCGAAAATTTTTTAATTCAGTATTCAGATTAAATTTTACCACAAAGACACAGAGTCTCAAAGAATTTATTTTCAAAAAATATTTTACTTTGTGTCTTAGTTAATTCGGGGTAAAATAATACTTATGATATTCCGGGAAGGAAAACCGGAGTAGAGTTGAATCTATCTGTGTATTTTCATTAAATCGTTCCGGTGAGTTCTGAATATGAACAAATATTATTATTACTATATTACTATATTAAACTTAAATTATATTATAAAAGATATTTTAGTAATCCACACTATTTAATTCAGAACCAATATATTTTACCAAACTAACAAATCTCCCATGAAAAAATTTACAATAACATTACTGATCTTTTTAGCTTTCAATACATCATACCCGCAGACCGGAAATTCTCCCTACCCGATAATATTTGTTCACGGATTAAATTCCGATGATCAGACATGGAATACCATGATAACAAAAATAAGCGCCGCATGGAATTTAAGTTCTGATCATACTCTTTACTTTGTCCTGAATGCCCGCGGAGGAGATACCACAAATTATCTGCCGGATGTTATTTTTCCTTTAAAAAATACTTCCGGATTGACCGTGAATACAATTTCTAACTCAAGTATCTATACTATTGATTACAGAAACTTCTGGAACAGGGATGTTAATGATCCGAGGATCATCATCAACAGTGATGCTCTTCCCGGAAGCAATCAGTCTTCAAGCAATGAATCCGCTATTTTCAAACAAGGTTATGCGCTTGGAATAATGATAGATTCTGTATTAAGAGTTACAGGCGCAGCAAAAGTAATTTTACTCGGGCATTCAATGGGAGGACTTGCGATAAGGGAATATCTGCAGAGGAAAGAAAACGGAGCGCGGAAGTGGTGGGTTGATCCGGATGATACTGTTTCAGGTCATAAAGTTGCAAAGGTAATAACCATCGGCACCCCTCATCTTGGCACAGATGTAACCAATGTTCCATTTACGGGAATTGATTACAACAGCGAGGCAATGCGTGATATGAGAATTACTTTTTCATCCGGAAGCGGTGCATATATATTCGGAAATGCCGAAGCAAATGTATCATCTAATTTTTATAATAAAGACATAGACTGTAACGGATCTCAATCAGATATTGTCAGCGGTATTAATTCCGGCAACATTGATAATCCGGTTTATTCTCTTCCTTTGAATATCAGATACACATGGATTATGTCAACATACCTGTTCTTCGGATCCGATCTCGCTGTACCTTTCGGAAATCAGGCATTGTATAATTCGTCTTCATTTGTGCCTCTGAATGTTACAGACACATTAAGAACAAATAAAAATCACATTCAGGAGACCGGTGACACTTGGTCGCTTATAAGAGGACTTGACGAGCCGGGTACAAAAAATTTCGCGTATGACATTTCTTCCGGAGTTCTTTATTCAGGTTATATAACATTGCAGACGGGCAACATATCCACGGACAATGATTACTATAAACTGATTACAATAAAACCGGGTGAAGTAAAAATAGATCTTAGTTCGCTTTCAGCTTCCGGAGTAACATCCGCATCACTTCTTAATGCAAATGATTCCGTGCTCCAGACTAAAAACATATCTACATCATCTGATAGTTTGTCATACAAAGGTCAGGCCGGAGATTATTTTGTAAAAATTACAGGTAACAGTTCACAGAATCTGAATCAGAATTTTTACAATTTCAAAGTTACTGCCACTCCTTCTCCGGAGCTTAATATCACACTCGGTATTGAAGGAATGCAAAGTTTGTCAGGTCTGATACAGGATACAGTCAGAATTTATCTCAGAAACAGTACTGCTCCATTCAATAAAACCGATTCGGCAGTAATGTATCTCAGCAGCTCGGGAGTCGCAACCTCAAGTTTTCCGGATCTGAATCCGGGAAATTATTACATTCAGACTCTGCACAGAAACGCGCTTGAAACGTGGAGCGCAGCGCCGGTCAATTTTGCAAATGGCATAATTACAGATTATGATTTTACAAATGCGTCGTCTCAGGCTTTTGATAATAATCTTATTTTAGTTTCGGCTAAATGGTGTCTGTATAGCGGTGATGTAAATGCTGACGGTATAATTGAATTAACTGATCTTATCCAGATATATAATGACGCAGCGGATTTCTCTTCAGGGTATATTACGACAGATCTTACAGGGGATGGTTTTGCAGGACTTGATGATGTCCTGATCGCTTATAATAATTCGGTGAATTTTGTTGAAGTGAAGAGACCGTAAGCCGTAGACTAAAGCCAACGGTAATGAAAATAATTAACTTATAGCCGTTGGTTAAAGCCAACGGTAATGAAAATAATTAACTTATAGCCGTAGACTAAAGCCAACGGTAATGAAAATAATTAACTTATAGCCGTTGGTTAAAGCCAACGGTAATGAAAATAATTAACTTATAGCCGTTGGCTAAAACCAAC